>NZ_JBFUIA010000020.1:0-149280 GCF_056402115.1 Mucilaginibacter sp. P4_C11
AATGAGCCTTCCAAACTCTAATTTCTATTTGATGCCACAGTTTAAAACAAACGGTAAGGGATTCAATCGAGGCATAGGCCTTCAAGCCTGGCAATGACGATAATGCACCCTTACCGTTGTTAACTTTATCCACAAAAATCAAGGTTATTAACAAAGAAAAAGAAGCAAAAAGAAAGCTTCAACAATAATAATAACCTATACTATTTTGTTAAAGCTAATCTAAAGGCAATGACGGATATTTGATATTGACAGTCAGTACCTTATAATGACGGTCTTTTTTTTAATTTTAGACACCTTAAGTGAACTACCTATAGGTCCAAACAATCAAATCATAAACCTTTTCAAAGACGATACTGTGTATCAAAGTGTAATACTTTTTTTACGAATCAGCAACCAAGCGTCACCCAGAAAATCCCCGTTAAAATAGCCCGTTGACCTCATCACAGTGATACTATTTTTTCAGTTCAGAATGTAATGCTAAATCGTTTATAGGGATACATTTGTAACTTTTTTGCGCCTTTTTTTAATAAAATTCTTTAGTTAATTCAATTAAATATCTATTAATCAGTGTGTTAAAACAGGTTGACATTTGTACCCCTATTTATCCACAACCGGGTTTGGTTTCGCATATAATTTTACCCTCATTATAAACATGTATTAATGCCCGGCAATAATATTGCCCGGTTTAGTATAAACCTGATAAGCTTATATAGCCAATTTTATTAAAGCAGTTGTTTGTCATTTATTGATGGGAACAACAGGTGCAGAAACTTTGATGATTTTCATTAATAATTCTGCACGTGTTAAAAAGATGATGGCAGCTATAGTAACAGAACCAATAAATCAAATAAAAACCAAATAAACTAAGTAAATCAATTATGCGAAAAATTCTACGAATGGCATTGCTGTTTTTGTCTCTTTTTGTATGCTTCCGGGCAGGGGCGCAAAACCAGGCAACAGTAATCAAAGGAACAGTAACAGACGACAAAGGCATAACCCTGCCGGGGGCTTCTGTCAGGGTAAAAAATGGCCAGGCTTCGGCTATAACCGATAAAGATGGTAATTACAGCATCAGCGTACCCAATGGCGGTACTGAGCTTACTTTCTCGTTTATCGGCATGAAATCACAGGATGTTGTTATCGGTAAAAAAACTATTATTAACGTTGTATTGGTCAATATGTCAACCACGTTAACTGATGTGGTAGTTATTGGTTACGGTCAGCAAAAGCGGCAGGACGTAAATGGCGCCATATCATCGGTAACCGCAAAGGATATTCAGAATATCCCTCAAACAAGCGTTGATCAGTTACTGCAGGGTAAAGCTGCAGGTGTTACCGTTACCAACGGTACAGGGGCGCCGGGTAGTTCGGCGTCTGTGCACATCAGGGGTATAACCTCTCTTTCGGGTTCAAATGAGCCTTTATATGTAGTTGATGGTGTGTATATTGATGGTTCGGCCTATACCACCCAAAATCAAAATAATGGCGAAAATACAGTTAGCCCCCTAAGCTACATTAACCCAAATGATATTGCATCTATTGATATTTTGAAAGATGCGTCGGCTACAGCTATATACGGTAGCCGTGGCTCAAATGGGGTTATCATTATTACCACAAAAAAAGGTAAAAATAGCTCGGCTCATTTAAATTATGATGGTTATTACGGTATTCAGCAACAAGGGCATTTCCTTAAAATGATGAACCTGCCGCAGTATGCCGCTATACAAAACGAGATAGCCGATATTACCGGCATAGGCCGCAGGGGCGAGTTTGCAGACCCCACCGTACTTGGCCCGGGTACCGATTGGCAAAAAGCAGTATTCAGAACCGCGCCGATGCAAAGCCATAACCTTTCGATGAATGGTGGTAACGAAAACGTGAATTATTATATTTCAGGCGGTTTCCTTAAACAAAACGGCACTATCATAGCGTCAAACTTTAAACGCTACTCTTTCCGTACCAATGTTGAGGGGAAATTGAAGGATTGGTTTAAACTTGGTTCAAATATGACGTTGAACCGTACCGACCAAAACATAGGCGCGAGTGATAACGGCGGTATTGTTTACCAGGCATTATTGAATGCTCCAGATCAGGCGGCCAGCAATCCAGACGGCAGCTATACTGTTGCCCCTGCATCATACGGCAGCGGCGTTTTTATAAGTCCTGTTGCATTGGCAAGCTTAAACACCAACAACCTGGTGCGCAGCCAGATAAACGCGAATTTTTACGCTGATATTCGCTTTTTGAAAAATCTGACGTTAAGATCGGAAATTGGCGGGTATAATAATTTTTCGAAAAGTGTACTGTTCTTCCCTTCATACACCGTAACATCGCCTACCAACCCGTCGCTTATATATGGTAACCCTGTAGCCAAATTAAGTGAATACACAGATCAGGCTTTAGGCTGGAACTGGAAAGAATATATTACCTACAACCATACATTTGCCCAAAAACACAGCGTAACTGCAACTGCGGGTTATGAACTGAATGAAGGCATGTACAATAGTATGAGTGCCGGTACCGATACTTTTTTAAGTAACGATTTACCAACACTTAACCTTGGCGGCGCTAAAATACCTTCTATCGGCGAAAATAAATCGTCTAATACCTTACAATCCTTTTATGCCCGTGCAATTTATGACTACGATAGCAGGTACAGCTTAACTGCCACCATCCGGTCGGATAGGTCATCAAACTTTGCACAAGGCCACCAGACAGGTTATTTCCCATCAGCTGCCCTTGGCTGGACGATTTCAAACGAATCATTTATGGCTGGCATTAAAAGTGTAGCTGATAATGTGAAATTCAGAATTGGTTATGGTGAGGTTGGTAATCAGAACATACCGGGCTACCAGTACGGATCTGCACTTAACCCCACAATCACAGGTTTAGGTACCGGCTTTAACGTATCAAATTATAATAACCCTAACCTTACCTGGCAAACATCTATACAAACTGATATAGGTTTGGATTTTACTTTATTCGGCAGGGTTAATGTAGCTGCGGACTGGTATAATAAAACCTCGAAAAAATTCCTTTTCCAGGCACCGCTGCCAGAATTTTTAACCGGCGGGCCCAATTATCTTGGCGGAATCAGTTCGCTTTATGTAAACGGAGGCGAGGTTAGCAATAAAGGTATCGAGTTCAGCATCAATTCAAAAAACATCGTTTCAAAGAATTTTAACTGGAATACTACTGTGACTTTTAGCCATTATGTTAATAAAGTGGTTTCTACCTACAACAACAGTATCATTAATGCCAGCGTTACCTCGGGCTTTTTACAAATCCCGGTTACACGTACGCAAGTTGGCGGCCCTATAGGCGAGTTTTATGGATACACTGTTAAAGGAATATTTAAAACAGAAGACCAGCTGCAAAACGCGCCAATACAATTTGGCCAGCCTATAAGCACTACACTGGGTACCCTTGGTTCAACAACTTTGGGTGATATACAATATGTTGATACCAATCATGATGGCAAGATTGATGCAAGCGACATGAGTGCTATTGGTAATCCAAACCCAACCTTTACCTATGGTTTTACCAATAATTTCAGTTATAAAGGTATTGATCTGTCTATATTTCTGTATGGCTCTTATGGCGGCAAAGTGCTCAATTACCTTGACTACACTATAGAAGGCCTGAATGGGTTATATACCAATCAGCTTGCCGAAGCTTCAAATTACTGGAGCCCATCAAACCCTAATGCAACCATTCCGGCTCCAAAGGGCGGTGTTAACCCGAACCTTAACATGTCGACCAGGTTTTTGCAAAGTGCATCTTTTTTAAGGTTTCAAAATGTACGTTTAGGATATAACGTACCGGCAGCCTGGGCTAAACGTATTGCACTTAGTGGTTTAAAAGTGTATTGCAGTGCACAAAACTTGTTTGTAATAACAGGTTATAAAGGCCTTGACCCCGAAGTTGGCCAGCAAAATCAAAACGTGTTTTTATCCAATGTAGATTTGGGAAGGTATCCTTCGCCAAGGGTTATTTCTTTTGGAATAAACGCGGAATTTTAATTTGACCATAAAAGACTTAAAATGAAAGCAAATATTAAATATATAATCAGCGCGGCAGTCATTGGCCTTGTTTCTGTAACAGGCTGTAAAAAAGATTTCTTCAACAGGCCGCCCGAAAACGCGATAGCAATTGATAATTTTTATAAAACCGATGCCCAGGTATCATCAAGTACAATCAACCTTTACAATTCACTCTGGTTTAATTATGTGGCTAAACCAGGCTGGGCTGTGTGCGAGATGACCGGCGGTAACGGCCGTAGCTATTCATCAGATGTTACCGATTTTGGCAACCTGAACGGCGCCGTTACCAACCTCAATTCGCAGAATGATGCCGCATGGTCGTCATTATGGACTGTTGTTGCGCAGGCTAATGCCCTGATCAACTTAATGCCCCCAAGAGCAGGCGCGGATGTAACCCCGGCTGTTTTAAATAACGCCCTGGGCGAAGCCCATTTTATGCGTGCCATGGCTTATTTCCATATTGTTAGGTTATGGGGCGCGGTGCCCATTATTGAGGATGCCAGTAACTTTTTAACCAATTTCCAGGTAAATAGCAACAGGATAGAAGACATATACACCTTTATGGTTAAGGATATGAAATTTGCCGAAGCAAATTGTACCAAGATGATCAGGACTGGTTCTATCACTCAAGGCCATGTATCCAGTGGTTCAGCTTCGGCTATGCTGGCCAAAATATACCTGTATATGCAGGATTACCCTAATGCACTTGCAGAAGCACAAAAAGTGATTAACAGCGGAGAGTTTAAATTGTATGGTATAGATCTGCCTAATAAAACCTATAACGATCTGTTTAAAACAGCCAATAATAACAACGAAGAAAGCATTTGCCAGTTGCAATGGGCCGGCGGTGCATCGTATGGTCACGGTAACCCGGCACAGGCTTCATTAGCCGCCAGTGGTATTATTACCGGTACCGGCGATGGCTATAGCGTATTAGGCCCCACAATTGACTTGCAAAATTCTTATGAAGGCGGAGATTTACGCCTGCATGCTACAATTATGCAAGCGAAGGATGTTTACCCCGAAATTACTGCAGCGGCAGGAGGTTATACCGTACCGGATAATATTAATTCACAGGGAACCGATGCTGCTATCAAAAAATACGTGGTTGGTACTCCTGCCGATAATGGCGGCATAGGCGCGGCCCAATCTGCGGCAAACAATACGTACTTAATGCGTTATGCCGAAGTTTATTTAATTGCTGCAGAGGCAATTGTTGGCAAAAACTCAACCTCTACAGATGCCCAGGCTTTGGCTTACATCAATGCAATCAGGAAAAGGGCAAACCTGGCACCGTTAACAGTTATAAAACGTAACCACGCAGTTGCTAACCCTAACTATGACGCCACCTTTAACAATGCTGTGCCTACTACTATTATCCAGGATGATATTTTGACGGAAAGAAGGCATGAGTTTGCTATCGAAAACGACTACTGGTTTGACCTTTGCCGCATTGATGGATGGAATGGTATATTGAATAACAGCCACCCACTGGCTACGCAGTTTATAAGCCAGCAGGAAAGGGGTACTTACGCCAATGACCGTAAAACTGTTTACCATAGCGCGGTTACGCCAAAAAGCACCGACTTTTTATTGCCTATACCAATTAATGAAACAACCGCCGACCCTAAATTATTAGAACCAGCAGTACCATACACTTTTAAATAAATACAGCTATGAAAAATTTAAAATCGATATTTTCTTACTGCATACTTTCGCTTGTGGTGGTATTCAGTATCAGCTCCTGTAAAAAGCACGATAGCGGCGGGGATGGCCCTCCGGTTATTACCAGGATACGCACCGTTTACCAAAGCACCCAAACATCGCAAACTGTTACAGCTTTTGATTCAACAACAAGCGACGGCAAGATAGGAACCTTATATGCAGTGATAGGTAATAATTTAAGCACAACTAAAGCAATTTATATTAATGGTGTTTCTATATACTTTAACATAGCATATTCATCAAATACCACGCTTCAGTTTTCAGTGCCTACCACGGTGCCGTTTAGTAACGACACTACAAGTAACGTACTTACTGTTGTTACCGCTCATGGAAAAGTTAGTACCCCTTTTATAATTGAACAGCCTACCCCTGGCATAACAACAGTTAGCCAGCTGGCAGGTAACGCCGGCGATGTTATTACCATAACAGGTACAACATTTAATGGCCTCACAGGTGTATCATTTGGTACAGTACCGGCTACGGTACTTACCAAATCGCCTACAGTGATAACCGTAAAAGTGCCATCAGGTTTAACTGCTGCACATTTACTGGTTACCACATCGGCTACTAAAGGCGGCGGCGTAGGTACCGGTCCGGTTGTAACTTCGGGCACAAGCTTATTATCAAACAACGTTTCGTCAGCAAAGCAAACCAATTCCATATTTGGCTTCAATACAGCAATTTTTGAAGATGGGTACGAAAACGGCTGGAGCGATTATGGCTGGGGTGCCGGAGCGAAGGATGATAATACCAATTTCAGGAGAGGTACAAAATCCAGAACATACAGCTACACCGGCGGGTACGATGGTTATGTAATACAGCCGGGCAGCGGAAACAGTGTTGATGCTAATACAGCCCTTAAGTTTTCAATTTTTGGCGGCAAGGGCACTACCGGTAAAAATATCCACCTGGTACTTAATTACAATTTTAACACTGCCGTGCAGATAACACTTACAGAAGGCAAATGGACCGATTATCAAATTCCAATTGCCAACTGGGTGGATGCCGGCAATCCGCTGCCTTCAAGCATCAGTGCACTGGTTTTCCAGGAATTTAGTGGTAACTCATCTACTTTTAGTATGGATGATGTTGGTCTTGTAAATATTAAATAACACAATTAACAGGCCTGATCAATATCGTCGCCAGGATAAACCTGGCGGCGATATTTAAAATTCATTTGACTGATGAAAGCGATTAAAATAATATTCAGCGTGGGTTTGATTTTGCTGATGTTAAAAGCCAACGCGCAAAAAAATCTGCTAACCAACGGCGGCTTTGAAGATGATTTTTATGGCTGGAATGATGGTGGCGGGCAAATTACCCCCTGGAATATTAAAAGTGGCAAAAACAGCTGCGCCATTGTAACCACCAGCACCGATAAGTGGGTTGGGATTGATCAAACTGTCCGGATTCCTAAAAAAGCTACAGCCATCGAATTTAGCGCCTGGTTAAAAACCTTAAATGTTGTTAAAGGCAAAAATGATTGGGAAGGAGCCCTGTTTAGTGTTGCTTTTTTGGATAGTAACGATAAAGAAATAAATGGTGGCGACTACATTGCCCGCCTAACCGGCGACCAGCAATGGACGCTTTATACTAAAGTGATTAAAATACCCCAAAAGGCCGCAAGTTTTAAAGTTTTGATTGCGATGGGCAACGCCTCGGGAACAATGATAGTAGACGATGTTGCAGCCAAAGAGCAGAGTGAATAGCCCCCGTTGCAAAGTAATCATCTTATACAGTTACCTAGCCTAACTAACTTGTTTTTGAATTTTGTGATACAGCTTATTTTATGACGACAAGCAATGTAATGCGCGAAAATACCCCGCTGACAGCAGGCGATTGCTTTACTGTTTTTGCGAAGGTTGATAATAATTTTGAAGGACCGCTTCATTACCATGACGATTATGAGCTTCATTTGGTTTTAAACGCCAAAGGGGCCAAACGCGTTATTGGCGGACATATTGATGTAATTGACGATTTGGAACTGGTACTGGTAGGCCCCGGCCTTTATCATGGCTGGTTTACCAACGAGTGTAAAAGCCGGCAGATAACCGAGATTGTGATCCAGTTTCATAAAGACCTTTTTGATGAGAAATTTTTACAGCGTAACCAGCTTAGTTTTTTAAAGGGAATGCTGCAGCGTGCGCCAATGGGGGTTCTTTTCTCGACCGAAACAATTATGACGGTTAAGGATCGGCTTATGGCGCTGAATAAGCAGAGTGGCTTTACATCGGTTTTAGAATTGTTATCCATACTGCACGAGCTTTCAACATCGGCAGATATGAAAACCTTGTCGGATCCGAGCTTTATTAACGAGAAATTTTACCATAACAGCCGCCGTATCGAAAAAGTATTTGAGCATATGAATACCAACTACAACCGCAAGGTTTCCCTTGCCGAGGTTGCCCGTGTTGTTCACATGCCCGAGGCCTCTTTCAGCAGGTTTATAAAAAAGCGCACCGGAAAAACTTTTACCGATAGTTTAAACGAAATAAGGTTAGGACACGCCGCACGGATGCTCATTGACTCGACAACTACAGTGGCCGAGATAGCTTATGAGTGCGGCTTTAACAACATATCCAATTTCAACAGGATTTTTAAACGCAAAAAACAATTTACACCCAACGAGTTCAGATCAACCTATATGGTTGCGGGCTTTATGCATGGCCCGCACGTTGGCTTAAAAGCGTCAGTAGCTTAATTTATACAAACCAAAGGCAAAGAAAAAGGCCCGATAAATACCGTTACGGTAAAAAACAGGAAAATGAAAGTGATAATAAATAGTGTATTTACAATATTATTGGCCCTTATAACTTTAACGGCATGCAAAAAGGATAAAAAGACCGATACAACGGTTGTTGATACAGGCAACGGGGGGGCAACGGGC
The DNA here is from genome assembly GCF_056402115.1 of Mucilaginibacter sp. P4_C11. NCBI lineage: Bacteria > Pseudomonadati > Bacteroidota > Sphingobacteriia > Sphingobacteriales > Sphingobacteriaceae > Mucilaginibacter > Mucilaginibacter sp. P4_C11. The sequence continues at coordinate 8,656 of NZ_JBFUIA010000020.1, forward strand.
CCAATTACTTCGCCAACCGACCCCGGCATCGCAGTTTCGCAAGGTTTTTTTTTAGATAGCTGGACAGCTAAAACATTTACAAAGCCAGCTACAACAAGTGCAACAAAGCCAACGGCATCGTCAGTTACCGTAACTGCAGATTTTGCCCAGGTAGTTTCGAAGGTGTCAAACAACCTGTTTGGCAATAACATGAATCCGTTTACCAGTCAATATACCGACGCAGGCCTGGTGAAAAATATCACCAACCTATCGCCCAACATTATCAGGGCGCCGGGGGGCAGTTTGTCTGATGTGTATTTTTATGATTTGCCCGCGGGCGGTAAACCGGCTGATGTGCCTGCTCAATTATTAAAGGCCGATGGCAGCGCCGATCCTACCAGTGGGTATTGGAGCGGAATGGTAACCGATAGCTGGTCAATAAGCCTTAGCAATTACTATTCGCTGTTACAAAAAACAAATAGTACCGGTATCATCACCGTAAATTATGGCTACGCCCGTTATGGGCTAAGCGATCACCCGGTTGAAACTGCCGCGCATTACGCCGCACAGTGGGTAAGGAATGATAGGGGCCGAACTAAATTATGGGAGGTAGGGAATGAAAATTTCGGCAACTGGGAGGCCGGGTATCGTATTGACGTATCGAAAAATAAGGATGGCCAGCCCGAAATTATAACGGGGCAGCTATACGGAACACATTTTAAGGTTTTCGCCGATTCGATGCGCAAGGCTGCCAGCGACATAGGTGTCTCCATTAAAATAGGTATTGTACTAACCGAAACAGACGACCAAAACAATACTACAGGTGGGCAAAACTGGAATTCGGGTGTTTTATCTGCTGCCGGATCATCGCCCGATTTTTTTGTAGTGCATAATTATTATACCCCTTATAATCAAAATTCAACGCCCGAAGTTATACTGGCAACGCCATCGGCAGTTACGGCTCCAATGGTAAGTTGGGTAAATAATTCTGTTCAAAAGGCTGGTGTGGCTCAAAAGCCCATTGCGCTTGACGAGTGGAATATATTTGCAACTGGTTCAAGGCAACAGGTTTCTTACGTGAGTGGTGTGCATGCTGTTTTAGTACTGGGCGAGTTAATTAAAAACCAGGTAAGCATGGCCTGCCGCTGGGATCTGGCTAACGGAGGCAGCGATGGTAACGACCATGGTTTATTTACTTTTAACCAGGATGGTACTACAAATTTCACCCCGCGGCCGGCATTCTATTACCTGTATTATTTTCAAAAATACTTTGGCGACAGGATGATCAGTTCGACAGTTAGTGGAAGTACCGATATTGTGAGTTATGCATCTTCATTCACCTCGGGCGAAGCTGGTGTTACTCTGGTGAATAAAAGCAGTACCGATAAGGTAGTTAGCATCAATTTCAAAAATTACTATACCGGGTCTAATTATTACTATTATACATTGAAGGGCGGCACGGATAACGGATCGTATTCGGGTAAGGTAACCGTTAACAACAACGGCCCTGCCGGCGATGTTGGTGGTCCGGCTGGGTATGCCACGCTTGCTGCAAATTCATCTGGCACCAGCGGCGGAATAACTGTTAACGTACCCGCAAGGGGCGTGGTGTTCTTGGTTTGTGATAAAAAATAAATACCGTGTTTAACGGGGTAGTCGAAAGCCTCAGGTTCTGAGTCGAAAAAACATCAATTGACTTAGTACTTATGACTTAAAAGCAGTGTAAAACGTGTTTGTTACGGCACAGGTTGTCGTAGCAGGCCGTTTTATTTTTTATCCCAAAGCCTGTTGGTAACTACCTGGCCAATTACCTGTTCGCGGTAATTTCGGCTTATAGGAATTTTGCTGGCCTGGATAAATATCTCATTACCTTCAATCCCATCAATTTTATTGACGGCCACAATGTATGATTTATGCACCCTGATAAATGACCTGCCAGCCAGGTTCTCCTCCAGGTTTTTAAGGGATAGCATGGTTACATATTTACCTTTCAGCGTAAAAATGTTCACATAGTTCTGCATTCCCTCTACATAAAGAATTTCGTCCAACGGCACCTTTTCATATTTGCTGCCACACTTAATAAAAAAGTAATCATCAGGCCTTTCGGCTTTATTGATATCTGCCGATACTGTTTTGGTGAGTAGCCGGTGATAATCCCGGGCTTTGCTGGCCGCCTTAAAAAAACGCTCAAAGGTAATTGGCTTAAGCAGGTAATCCAGCACATCCAGCTGAAAGCTTTCCAGGGCATAGGTAGGGTATGCGGTAGTAATAACCACCATAGGCGGTTTTTGCATAATCTTCAAAAACTCTATCCCGTTCATTTTAGGCATCTGGATATCCAGGAAAATCAAATCGGCAGGTTGCCGGTCAAGCAGTTTCATAAGCTCAAGCGGGTTTTCGCAGGTGCCGGCCAACTGTAAAAAATCTACCTCGCGTACGTAGTTGCCAAGCCCTTCGCGGGCCAATGGCTCATCGTCAACAATTATACAATTGATATTCATATTAAGCCATTTGCATTGTTGGTGATATTTGGAGCACAGCAAGTGTTAGCTGTAGTTTTACCGTAAATGTATCGGGTTGGCTGTCAATATCCAATTCATAAATGCCGGGGTACATTAAATCGAGCCTCCGTTTAACGTTTGCCAGCCCTATACCGCCATATTTTATAGCCTGGTTGGCTTCGCCGGCTGCTGTACTGTTGCTTACAAACAGGTTTAGCCGCTGCCCCTGAAGCTCAAGTTTTATACTGATCCAATTGCTGCCGTTTACATGGGCTGATACGTGTTTGAAAGCATTTTCAACAAACGTCATCAAAATAAAGGGGGCAATGCCCAGCTGGCCTGCAAAGGGATCATGCAGCTGTATATCGGCCTGTACTTCGGTATCATGCCGCAGCTTTTCCAGTTCTATAAAATTTTCAAGATAGGCAATCTCTTTTTGAAGGGGAATTTGCTGGTCGTTGCATTCATACAGCTGGTGCCGCAGCAGTTCAGAAAATTTGGCCAGCGAAGCCGATGCCATATTGGGGTTTTTGTGGATAAGGAAAAAAATGGAATTGATGCTGTTAAACAAAAAATGAGGATTAAACTGGTATTTTAAAAATTTAAGTTCGGTTTCCAGTTTCTCTTTTTCCAGTATTTGTTGCCTTTTTTGCGTTTGTGCCCAGGTTTTAGTTAGCTTAATACTCATGGCAAGGGTGCTGCTGGCCACTATTGATGGCAGCGGATTGGCCAGGAAAAGTGTGAAGAAATTATGCGGGCCGCTGCCATATAAATCATCCATTGTTCTGCCCGATAGGATGGCGCTTAAAAAATAACCCGGAACAATCAGCATGGCAGCGCTGATGATGGTTAATAACTCGTAAGTTATGTATTGCGCAAATTTGCCCTTTTCCATATAGCGTGGCATCAGGAAATACAGGTTAAAATATGCCGCTAACGCCTGGAATACCAGGTAAAAACTAAACTTCACCGTGTAGGGGGAGAAAAAGATGCTGCGCGCCACGCCAATAGGATCGCCCTGGGAAAATACCCACCACAGGTAATTGTATAAAAACCAAAAAGGAAGATGGTACAATTTATACCTGATAAGCCAGTTTTGTTTGGATTGAATTTGAGGCATAAGCTAAAGATACAGCTAAATGAATTATTTTTTTATGGCCACAATCTCAATGGGGCTAATTAATTGACCAAATGCACCTGTTGATGTATAACCGGTAAATTATAAGAAAAGTGGGCTGTTTTAATAAACTTCGGTGCTTTTAATGTATTTCGTCAATCGGGGTGGTACGCTGGTCAATCGGTTTTTTGTGGCATGTTGGGTTTGTATTCCTTTGGATATACAATCATCGTAACCGGCCTATGAAATACTTACTCATCAGCTTCCTGTCGTTTTTTTGCCTGGCATCGTTTGCCCAGGTATCAGGTAAATTTGTGGATGCCGGAGGGCGGCCCGTATCATTTGCAACGGTAATATTATTAGATAGTACCGATAACGCGCTGATAAAATCGGCACTTACTGATGATAAAGGCGCTTTTAGATTTGAACCTGTTGGCCAGGGCCGGTATATTGTTAAGGTAAGCGATATGACCCACGAAACATGGTCGTCGCCCGTATTTGAGCTTACAGGCGTAAAGCCATCAAAAAACCTTGGTATTATTGGGCTAAGAGCGGCCTCCAAACAATTAAGTGAGGTTACCATTGTGGCCAGTAAACCTTTGGTACAACAGGATCCGGGCGGGATGGTAGTAAATGTACAAAGCAGTATATTAACAAAAGGCAGTTCGGTGTTACAAGTTCTGCAGCGCTCGCCAGGCGTAATCGTCAATCCCCAAAACACCGGCATCACACTGAACGGAAAGGCCGGTGTAATGGTTATGCTGGATGGCAAGCTGATGCGGATGTCGATGCCGCAGGTACTTACTTTGCTAAATGGCATAAGTGCTGATGACGTTGAAAAAATAGAACTGTTAAATACGCCGCCCGCTAAATACGATGCCGACGGCAATGCCGGGCTAATTAACATTGTTACCAAAAAAAATAAGCATCAGGGTACAAACGGGTCTGCTACTGTTACGGCTGGGTATAGCCAGGGCGAAAAGGGTTCCATAAATGCCTCAATCAACCACAATACAAGTAAAGTGGGCCTGCGGGCTTCTTATTCCTATGCCCATGATCGCGGCCATAGTGAATTATTTGCAAGTGGGACGGAAACCGTACCCGCAATAGGCGGGCAAACTGAGTTTTTGTACACAGGCCTGGCCAAACCGGTGGCCAAATACCAGGATGCCGAAATTGGCGCCGATATCCGGCCCAATCAAAAGACAACCCTTGGCGCCAGTATCTATTTTGCGGCCGGGAGCGACCACAGCAATAATTACAACCATGGGCACTATGCCCTTAAGCCCGATTCTGTTTTGCTGTTCAATTCCTACCTCGATGGTATTAATCATACTTACAATACCATTGGCAGCATTTTCCTGGAACTGGAACTCAGTAAAGGCGAAAAAATTAATTTTGACGCCGATTATATTTATTACAAAAACAACGGGCAAACTAATGTTGAAAGCACCTTTGTTGATAATTATGGCAACCTGGCCGGTGCCGGCGACAGCCTTTACGCACCCCGCCAGCGCGACCTGGCCAGTACCGCTATAAAAGTATCAGTACTTAAAGCAGATTACTCAAAGCAGATAAACCCAAACCTGAAATTAGAAGCAGGTGTAAAAGGCACCTTTACCCGCAGTAACAGTGTGTCCGGGATAGAAAACATGCAAAACGGCCAGTGGGTGCTAAGTAGCGTAGGGGTGTCCAATAACCTGGTTACAAAAGAGATGATTGGCGCGGGGTACGCAACTTTGAACGCGAAGCTGGATACCGCTACCAGTCTTATTATTGGCGCACGCTATGAATACTCGCACAACAGTACCGATAACGCCAGCAATGCGCAATATGACATCGACCGGAAATTAAAGAAGTTGTTTCCGAGTATATTTCTGACGCGGAAACTTGACGACCATTCCGAATTGCAGTTATCCTATACCAAACGCGTCAGCCGCCCATCGTACAGCGACCTGGCTTCGTATGTAACCTATAATGATCCGGTATCTGTTTTTACCGGCAACCCTGCGTTAAAACCTACTATTACGAATAATATTAAACTGGCTTATAATTACCACGATTATGTGTTCTCTATTTTGTTCAGCCGGGATAAGGATGTGATATTGCAAACACAAATTTCTACCGGGCCATCTAAAGGGCTGGTTTACCTTGCCCCGCAAAACGCCCCTTATCAAAATAACATCACCCTGCAAACAAGCATCCCGATAAAAATAACAAGCTGGTGGGAGGGACGCTATGGCTTTGTTGGCGGTTGGCGGCAATACAAAGTAGACTATACGCCGCAAACCTTTACCAAATCGTACTTCGCCGGATCGGTTGATTTTAGCGAAACATTTAAACTACCTAAAAGCATTTCTGTGGAGCTTTCCGGCTATGCCTATTCGCCGGCATATTATGCTACCTCAAGAAGCAACGGAAACGGGATGCTTAACCTTGGGATAAAAAAAGAACTTAATAACAATAAAGGCAGTTTCCAGCTATCAGTTACCGATTTGTTATCATCGGCAAGTTATTACAGTTACATTGGCCACCTAACCCGTGATGCTTTTAATTCGCAGGTGCGGGTACGGTATAATGCCGAGTCAAGGAGTTTTCCCTTTGTCAAGCTTACCTATTATCGCTCATTTGGCTCAAAAAACAAAGCTCAACGAAAAGATGATAACGCATCCAAAGATGAAAGAGGGCGGTTATAAATTATATAAAAAATTGTGTCCTATATTAGGGCATGAAAAACATTATAAAAATCTGCGTTCTATTAATGGTTGTGGCCCACCAATCGGGCTTCGCCCAGCAAAAAAATTTCACCAATCCTCTGCTGCCTTCCGGTGCCGATCCGTGGGTTATTTACAAAGATGGCTTTTACTATTATACCAATTCAACGGGTAGTCACCTGGCTATCTGGAAAACAAAAGATATCACGCAGCTGAAAACTGCTGTTAAAAAAACAATCTGGGTGCCGCCGGCAGGCACCAGCTATTCAAAAGAACTTTGGGCGCCCGAGCTTCATTTCATAAAAGGTAAATGGTATATGTATTTTGCTGCTGATGACGGCAATAACAACAACCATCGGATTTATGTGATCGAAAACCCGGCTGCCGACCCAACAGAAGGTACCTGGACATTTAAAGGCAAGGTAGCCGATGATACCAATAAATGGGCCATAGATGTATCGGTATTTGAAAACAAGGGACAGTTATATATGATTTGGGCGGGCTGGGAAGGCGATGTTAATGTGCAGCAAAATATCTACATAGCCAAAATGAAAGATGCCTGCTCCATTGATGGCCAGCGGGTAAAAATATCAAGCCCTGAATTTGACTGGGAGAAGTATGGCGACCTTGGCGCACAATCAAACCCGCCGCACGTTAACGTAAACGAAGGGCCCGAGATTTTAAAACATAACGATAAATTATTCCTGGTTTACTCGGCCAGTGGCTGCTGGACAGATTACTACGCGCTTGGCATGCTCAGTGCATTAGCGAGTGGCGATTTAATGAACCCGGCATCGTGGACAAAATCGGCCCGGCCGGTATTTAAGCAATCGGCGGATAATGGCGTTTATGCACCTGGTCACAATTCATTCTTTAAATCGCCGGATGGAACCGAGGACTGGATATTGTACCATGCCAACTCCAAACCAGGCCAGGGCTGCGGCAATGAACGGTCGCCCCGGGCACAAAAATTTAGCTGGAAAAAAGATGGTTCGCCCGATTTTGGGGTACCGTTAAAAGAGGGAGTAGTTTTGGCTGCACCATCAGGTAATTAGTAACGGACATATTTTCATAGAATATGCGATAATTAAACAGGGCAAACGCATCTAATAATTGGGTTAACATAACTTAACACATTTCAAATATATTTTTTATAAATATTTTATAGTCAATGCTTTATATTTTAACATGGTTAACACTAAACTGATCTTGCAACTTAGAAGCATCCAAATATTTGTGCCTGTTTTTGGCCAATACAAGTCTCTTTGGTACCTGGATCATTTAACCACCATCAGCCAATAAAAACAAGGTATCGTTTGATGGTTATATCTTCCAGATTCTACAGCTTATTCCGTTTAACTATTTAGATAGGTTTGCCCTGGATAACTAAAACTGTTAACACAATATTAAATACTGTAACAAATTGATTATATTGAGCTTGAATAACTATTAAATTAATAAAAATTTGCTTTGATGGTTAAAAATGACTTAATTACTGAATAAATATTAACTGATGCCTACTCGTTATCCAGTCAAAATAATATGTTATTTTGTTATGGCCCTGCTGTGTAAAACAGCATCGGCACAATCTGCCGATAGTTCAAGCTATGATGCTGCTGTTGGTAACGTGACAAACCGGTTTTACCAGGGCGTTGGCGAGCAGTCGCGCCTTTATAACGGCCTGGTTTATGATTCTTACGATTCATCCATCAAAGGTAGCCCTTACCTTGACGATGTTGATGCCTGGCGCCCGGGCTCGGTTGAGTACGATGGGCAAAGCTTCGAAAATGTATCTATGATTTATGACATGTACACCGATCAACTGGTGGTACTGCTCTACAATCATGCCTCGCCAATTGCGTTAATAGCCGATAAAGTTTCCGGTTTTGATTTACACCAGCGGCATTTTGTTAGGGTACCCAACAGTAATGGCGGTATAAAAGCCGGTTTTTACGAACAGCTTTATGGCGGCAAATCGCAATTAATAAAACGATCCGAAAAATTGCTTAAATCTACATCCGGGCCCAACGGCCGGGAGCGGCTTTTTGTGCCCTTTAAAGAGGTGCCCGATTATTATATCAAAAAAGGATTGGTTTATTACAAAGTGAGCAGCCAAAGCTCAGTGCTTGACCTGTTTCCAGATAAAAAGAAAGAACTTAAGCAATACATCAAAGACAAACACCTGCAGTTTGATGACCTGCGCGAACTGGCGCTGACTTCTGTAACGGCCTATTATGATAGTATAACCAAATAATATGAAAAAAATTTACCTGGCTATTATTCTTTTATTGGCGGTTAAACTATTGCATGCGCAGGTTACTTCAAAAAGCATCAGTGTTAATTTTCAACAGGCAGGCATTGATCAGTTTGCCGGCGATATTGAGGCTAAAACAGGTTACCGGTTTTATTACGACCGTGCCCAGTTTGATAGCCTAAAAATTACACTACAGGTAAATAACCAGCCGCTGGAAGATGTGCTTAAACAGGCTTTTCATAACTCTGGCTTTCAATATACCGTGGTTGCATCAAAAATGCAGGTTTTTTTAACGCTTGGGAAAGAAATTCAGACACAACCTGCCGAAGGTTATTTTAACGTAAAACCGGGGCAAAGCAAGCCGGTTATGCCGTCGCCGGTAATTGATTTTACAACAGCGCCTGTTAAAAAGCCGGTAATTGAATCAACCATCGAAAATAAGCTGTATGAAATTGGCATAAAAAGCAATGAGTTAAAACCCGGCAAAGCTGCTTTATCTGGTTATGTAAAAAGTGCCAAATCGGGCGTGGCCATTGCCGGCGCAAGCATTTATGTAAGCAATACCAGCATTGGGGTTACAACAGATCAGTTTGGTTATTTTACGTTGGCGCTACCACGCGGCAAACAATTGCTGATAGTTAAAGGAATAGGCATGAAAGATGCGCACAGGCAAATTATGCTGTATACGGATGGCGAACTGAATATCGAACTGCAGGACCAGGTAACAACGCTTAAAGAAGTAAAGATATCGGCAGATAAAGTGGCCAATGTGCGCAGTACCGAAATGGCTGTAAGCCGGTTAGATATTAAAAGTATAAAACAGGTGCCCGCTGTTTTTGGCGAGGCCGATGTTTTACGTATTGTATTAACCTTGCCAGGTGTGCAAACCGTTGGTGAGGCCACAACCGGCTTTAATGTAAGAGGAGGTGCCGCAGATCAAAACCTGATTTTGCTTGATGACAAAACAATTTATAACCCGGCCCACTTTTTTGGTTTCTTCTCGGCCTTTAACCCCGATATTGTAAAAGGGATTGAGCTTTACAAAAGTACCATCCCCGAAAAATTTGGCGGCCGTTTATCATCGGTGTTGGAAGTTACCGACCGCGAGGGCAATAAAAAGAACTTTACAGGTTCGGCTGGCATTGGGCTGCTGACCAGCAGGCTTAATGTTGAAGGGCCTATAGTGAAAGATAAAACGTCGTTCATTTTTGGCGGCCGCACCAGCTATTCAGATTGGTTGTTAAAATTATTGCCCGAGGAATATAAGCACAGCCATGCGTCGTTTTATGATTTTAACCTCGATTTAAGTCACCAGGTTAATAAGGATAATAACATTTATATCACTACCTATTTAAGCAACGATAATTTCAGGTTAAACAGCGATACCACTTATAACTACAGTAATAAAAACGCAAACATTAAATGGAAGCACAATTTTAGTAGTAAGTTATACAGCCTGTTAAGCGTTGGTTACGATGGGTATAAATATGATATTGCCAGTACAGCAAACCCGGTTAATGCCTACAAACTAAAATTTGGTATTAATCAAACCAATTTAAAAGCCGATTTTACCTATTATCTTAATCCTAATAATACGATCGACTTTGGTTTAAGCTCTATTTATTATAAATTAAACCCAGGTAGCGAAACGCCCAATAGCACATCTTCATTAATAATTCCCGATAAAGTGGCTGATGAACAGGCTTTGGAAAGCGCCCTGTACCTGGGCGATAAAATTGACATTACGCCCGATTTTACCATTAGCGCGGGTATCAGGTATTCGTTGTTCAATTATCTTGGCGCACAAACTGTGCGTAATTACGCGCCCGGCTTACCACGTACCCCGCTCAATGTTGTTGATAGCACCAACTATGGCGGCGGCAAAGTCATAAAAACCTATTCCCGGCCCGAAATCAGGGTATCTGCCCGTTACAATATCCAGGATGACCTTTCATTAAAGGCCAGTTATAACACCCTCGCGCAATATATCCATCAACTGTCAAACACTACAGCTATATCGCCCATTGATATTTATAAACTGAGCGACCCCAACATCAAACCACAATACGGCAGCCAGGTATCGTTCGGCATATTCAAAAACGCGCAACAAAATACCATCGAAACATCGGTAGAGGTTTATTACAAACACATTGACAATTACCTGGATTATAAAAGCGGGGCAAAACTGGTAATGAGCCACGCTATTGAGCAGGAAGTTTTAAATACCCAGGGCAAAGCCTACGGAGTTGAACTTTCGGTACGTAAAACAACCGGTAAGCTAAACGGCTGGGTTAATTACACTTACTCGCGCACATTTTTAAAGCAGGACGATGCCATTGCAGGCCAGCTCATTAATGGCGGGGCATACTACCCGGCCAATTACGATAAACCGCACAGTTTTAATTTTACCGGCAATTACCGCATAACGCACCGTTACAGTGTTTCGCTGGATGTTACCTATAGCACTGGCCGCCCCATTACGTTGCCCATTGCCAAATATTATTCAAACGGAGCCGAACGGGTGTTTTATTCAGGACGGAACGAATACAGGATCCCAGATTATTTCAGGTCCGATTTTTCTGTCAATATAGATGGCAACCATAAAATACACCAAACCTTCCATAATTCGTGGACGGTTGGGGTTTACAATTTAACAGGAAGGCAAAATGCTTATTCAACGTTTTTTCAACAGCAGGGTGGGGCAATTAACTCGTACCAGCTATCCATTTTTGCCAGGCCGATACCGTTTATAAATTATAATATCAGGTTTTAATAGCAGGGGAAATTTGGGGATGAAGCAATTAACAATCAGAAAAGTAGTTGAGCAACAGTTATAATGAAGAGGATGTGTTACATATTGTTTGTATTGATAGCAGTAGCAGCCTGTAAAAAGCAAATTACTATCGCTCCATCGGGCAAGGTAACAAGTTACCTGGTTGTTGATGGTAATATATCATCCGGCGATTCAACTACGATCACTCTCCGCCGCACTGTTGGCCTGGATAGTAATTCGCGGGCAAACCCTGAGTTAGGTGCTGTTGTCACCATTGAAAGCGCAGCCGGTACAAGCTATCAATTAACAAGTAAAAAAAACGGTACTTATGTATCTGCGCCGTTAAACCTGGCTACGAGCGAAAAGTATAGTCTCAAAATAACCACATCAAACGGCAGCAAGTATGCTTCTGATTTTGTGCAGGTAAAAAACTCGCCAACAATTGATAGCATCAGGACTACCATTACCGGTGATGGTTTGCAAATAGGTGTAGATACCCACGATCCCGGTAACGGTACTAAATACTATCGTTGGGAGTACACAGAAACTTACCAGATTCAAAGTGCGTTTGAATCGCAGTTTACGGTAGTTCAAAATACAGCCAATCCACCTCTTCCCCCTGATTTTCAATATCCGCGTACGGGCGATCAAAAAATTTATAACTGCTTTGTAAGCGATACCTCAAATACAATTATTACCGGCACCACAGCCAAGCTTGCTGTTGATAAGATAAGTAACGCGCCAATAGCGCTTATCGCGGCTAATTCCGAAAAACTGCGGTTCAGGTATAGCATCCTGGTAAAACAATATGCAATTACATTGGATGCCTTTAATTATTTTGAATTGTTGAAAAAAAATACCGAACAAATAGGGGGGATCTTCGATCCACAGCCATCAGAAATAGCAGGTAACCTGCATTGCCTTACTAACCCTGGCGAACCCGTGATAGGCTTTGTAACAACAGGGCAGGTAACGCAAAAAAGGGTTTTTGTTGATAAAGCTGCTTTGCCTTCGGCTTGGATAGCCCAAACTATGTACAGTAGCTGCCATTTGGATACGCTACTATATTCACGTTTGGTGACTAATACAGCTCCGGATATCCCGCCGATATCTGTGCCCGAAGTATATAATCTGATATATTCCGGCTTATCGTTAACTGTTGATTACGCCCCTGGTGGTTATACAGCTTCGTCGCCAATATGTGTTGATTGTACTTTGCGCGGAACCAACAAAAAACCATCATTCTGGAAATAAAAAGAATATAAGTGAAAAATAGACTGATCATATTATCCATATTAACAATCGCAACGATAGCGTGTAAAAAGCCTATCAGCCTTGCACCAGTAGCTAAGGTAACCAGCTACCTTGTTGTTGATGGTAATATATCATCCGGAGATTCAACTACGATCACCCTGAGCCGCACCGTTGCGTTGGATAGCAATTCGCGGACAAACCCCGAACCGGGCGCGACCGTAGTGGTAGAGAGCGCAAGTGGCACAAGTTATAAATTAACGGGCAGGCCTAACGGAACCTATATATCCGCACCTTTAAACTTAGGGGCAAATGAAAAGTACTGCCTCAAAATCACAACAGCCAACGGCAGTAGGTACGCATCTGATTTTGTGCCGGTAAAAAATTCCCCTGCAATTGACAGCATACATACCTATATAACAGCAAACGGACTGCAAATTGGCCTGGATACACACGACGCAGGGGGGACAAGCAGGTATTATCGTTGGGAATATACCGAAACGTTTCAAATTCAATCTGCCTTTTTATCGGTGATTATCGTGAAACAGAAGTTAGATTTTCCGCGCAGGCCGCCAGATTTTCAATACGAAAGGGCTGCACCCGCCGACATGATATATAATTGCTGGCGAAGCGATACATCAGGCACTATTATTACAGGTACAACGGCAAAGCTGGGTGTCGATAAGGTTAGCAATGCACCCATCGCGTTGGTAGCATCCGATTCTGAAAAATTCAAATTCAGGTACAGCATCCTGGTTAAGCAATATGCCATAACTACTGATGCCTTCAATTATTTTGAATTGTTAAAAAAGAATACGGAACAAATTGGCGGAATATTTGACCCGCAGCCATCCGAACTTACCGGCAATCTGCATTGTATTACCAATTTAAACGAACCGGTAATTGGCTTTATAACAGCGGGACAGGTAACTCAAAAACGGATTTTTATAAATAAAACTGATTTGCCGGCAAGTTGGGTGGCGGTAACACCTTATGATGGTTGCGTGTTGAACACGCTTTTATACGCCCGCCCGTTGGCATTGCATCCCGACCAATCTGTAAATGAAGTGGATAACCTTATCTATTCGGGCCTGCAGCTTACAGTTGACTATGCCCCGGGAGGTTATGCCTCGTCTACGCCGGTTTGTGTGGATTGTACATTACGCGGAACTAACATTAAACCATCATTTTGGAAGTAGAAAAACCATGAAGTTAACAGGGAAGTTGTTTTTATTGCTTACTACAATAGTTGCCACCACGGCTTGTAAAAAGCCTGTGGTACTGGTACCTGTTGGTGGCAACAGCAGCTACCTGGTTGTTGATGGCTTTATTAACGTTGGCGATTCTACTCATATCCTGCTCAGCCGTACAGTAAATTTAGATGGTAACGCACGGTCAGCCCCTGAACTGAATGCGACTATAACCATAGAAAGCTCGGGCGGAAATACCTATAGTTTAACAACAATGGGTAAGGGCGATTATAAAAGCCCAGTTTTAAATTTGCCAACCGATCAAAAATATCGTTTAAAAATAATTACGTCCAACGGGAAGCAGTATGCATCCGACTATGTAGTTGTGAAAAATTCGCCTGCTATTGATAGTGTTGGATATCAGGTAAAAAATGATGGTTTGGCCATGACGGTTAATACCCATGATCCATCCAATAACACGCGTTATTACCGTTGGGATTATACGAGTACTTATATAGTACAATCTATGTTTGAATCAAAGTATGTTGTTGTAAACCAAGATACTACAGCATTGAGGACAGCCGACCAACAAATTTATCATTGCTGGGTAACAGATACTTCCACTACCATCGTATTAGGGTCATCGGCTAAATTAGCTGAAGACAGGATTAGCGGGCAACAGGTAGCTTTCTTGCTGCCTACAGCCGAATCGTTGCGGATTAAATTCAGTATCCTGGTAAAGCAACATGCTTTAACTTCAGAAGCTTTTAGCTATTATGATGCGCTGAATAAAAATTCGACACAGGTAGGTGGTGTTTTTGATGCGCAGCCATCTGAATTGACGGGGAACATACACAACTTGACCGATCCCACAGAAACTGTAATTGGATTTGTAACGGCGGGGGCGGTGGCACAAAAACGACTTTTTGTTAGTGCCAGTCAGCTACCAGCTACGTGGCAGCCTAATTTAAGCTATTATAATGGCTGCGCCCTTATTACGGAATTATATGATTATATTCCGGACATGGCTCCACCGGGCTACGTTGAACACCAGGTTAAAGAGTTTATTTATTCAGGAGTAGAGACACCTATTGATACTATCAGAAACCCAAAAGCAGGTATGACTTCGGCTAAACATTATTGTGCCGATTGTACTTTGCGGGGCACCAATAAAAAACCATCATTTTGGAAATAAAACAATACCAAACCATGAAAAAAATTACCAGCATTTTTTTCGCAGTAGCGATCATGTCAATAACCCGGTTGTTTGGGCAGGTATTACCCGAAGTGCAGGCTAATTTTAACGATTACACATCAAACGCGTTGCAGGAGAAATTATTTGTACATACTGATAAAAACGGCTACACCGCAGGAGAAGTGCTTTGGTTTAGAGTGTTTAATGTGGATGGTATTTTTATGAAACCCCTTGGCTTAAGTAAGGTGGTATATGTTGAAGTACTTGATGATATGCAAACGCCGGTATTGCAAACAAAAATTGCGATGAAGGATGGCAGCGGAAATGGTTCATTGTATATCCCGGTTAATTTGCCAACCGGTAATTTTGTATTAAGGGCTTATACCAATTGGATGAAAAACTTTAGCGCCGATTACTATTTTTCAAAGAAACTGGTCATCATAAATCCGCTGAAAAGTCCGGTAAAGGCAGAGAAAGCACCATTGGCGGCCTATGATATCCAGTTTTTTCCGGAGGGCGGGCACCTGGTTAGTGGAATAGCAAGTGTAGTAGGGGTAAAAGCTGCCGATCAATGGGGTAAGGGCGTAAATTTTAAGGGCGCTATTGTTAATCAGAACAATGATACGGTGGCCAGGTTTGAGCCTTTGAAATTCGGAATCGGCAGGTTTGTTTTTAAGCCTCAAAGTAATGCCACCTACCGTGCAGTTGTTAAAATTGAAGGGAAAGTAATACAAAAGGACATTCCGGCCATAAGCAATAAAGGCTACGTAATGAGTTTAAAAGATAATGGCAACGGCCAGCTTTCGGTTAGCGTAAATACAAACCTGACCGATGGCAACGTTTTCCTTTTTGCTCAAAACCATCAGGTGATTAAAGTAGTGCAATCATCTGCTGTAACCAACGGTACCGCCAATTTTGTTGTAGATAAAAGCAGGCTTGGCGAAGGGATATCGCAAATAACAGTTTTTAGTGCCGATAAAAAGCCGGTTTGCGAACGCCTTTATTTTAAACGCCCAACAAAAAAACTATCTATAAGCGCCGGTACAGGCGCTACACAGTACGCCATGCGTAAAAAGGCTGATGTTACTGTAGCTACGCAAGGTTCAGGTAATAAGCCTGTTGCCGCCAACCTGTCGGTGTCTGTTTATAGGATGGATTCGTTGCAGCACAACCAACAGGAAGATATCCTGAGTTACTTATGGTTAAAATCGGATTTAAGAGGGGAGATTGAATCGGCGGGTTATTATTTTAACGATAAAAACGCGGTAGCTACCGAGGCTGCAGACAACCTGATGCTTACCCAGGGCTGGCGAAGCTTTGCCTGGGACGATGTTTTAAATAAAAAAACACCGGCTTTTAATTTTTTACCCGAGGTAAACGGACCGGTTATTACCGCTACGCTTGTTAATAAACTTAATAACCAACCAGAAAAAGACATCCATGCCTATCTTGGGATACCGGGTAAACACATCCAGCTGTATGCCGCTAAAAGCGACGCCCGTGGTAAACTGGTATTTAATATGCGGGAGTTTTACGGGCCAAATGAAATTGTGGTTGAAACCAATACCACTGTTGATACCAATTACCGTATAGATGTTTTGACGCCATTTTCTGACCAGTTTGCCAAAGCCACAACGCCACATTTTGATGTTACGCCTGGCCTGCAGACAACTTTTGAAGATGCTGCATTAACAATGCAGGTCCAAAATATTTACAATGGCCCAAAAATGAGGCAATTTACCGACCCCCGCCCGGATACCACAGCATTTTATGGAGCGCCCTACAAAACTTACCTGTTAGATAACTACACCCGCTTTACTACAATGGAAGAGGTAATGCGCGAATACATTAGGGAGGCAAACGTTTTTCATACCGGCAACCAATTTCACGTAAAAGTGGTTACCGGTATTGGCATAGGCTTCCTGGCCGATGATGACCCGATGATGCTGATAGATGGCGTGCCATTTTTTGATATCAATAAAGTGTTCAAGGTTGACCCGCTCAAAATTCGGAAACTGGAGGATGTACCATTTAACTACTCGCTGGGGCCAACGTATGAACACGGGATATTTAGTTTCACCAGCTATAAAGGCGATCTTGGGGGTGCCGAAATAGATCCGCATGCGGTGGTGCTTGATTATGAGGGCCTGCAGCAGGAACGGCAGTTTTACTCGCCGGCTTACGATACCGATGCCCAAGCTGCCAGCCACATGCCCGATTTTAGAAATGTACTTTACTGGTCGCCATCTGTAAATACAGGTGCCGATGGTAAGCAACAATTGTCATTTTATACATCCGATCAACCCGGAACTTATATCGGCGTAATACAAGGGATAACCCAAAGCGGCGAGGCAGGCAGCCAAACCTTTAGTTTTGAAGTAAAACCGAGTTATTCATCACAGGTAAAGTGAAAATGCTTCGACATAAAAAACAGTGGCGGGTTGTTTTTAAGCAGCCCGCCATTGTTTTTTAATTGGTTATTTCTCTCTTCTTTCCGGCATATCCGGTAATAGTAATCTTACTTACATCCGCATCAACCTGCAGGTTACGCGATGATTGCGACAGGTAAGTAGATCCGTAGTAAAACTCTACTCGTTTTTTACTGCCGTTTTTATAACTGATATCTGCAAAAAAATCATCGCCTTTTAGTTTGATATATTTTTTAGGCTTCATACCAATGCCGGTTTGGCGATATACTTTCAGGCTGTCCTGATTCTGGGTGGCTACTAAAATATCACCTCGCTTAGCCGATTGTATGGCGGCCAGCGCTTTGGCATCGCCATTAATAAACAGCCCACTTTTGGCTACAGATAAAGGAGCGAAGCCGCCTTTACCATTACCCTTCAGGTACAAGCCCATAAAGGCATCATGCCGCCCGGTAAAGGGCTCCATTCCAAAATCATTACCTGCCATTACCAGGTCAAGGTTGCCGTCCTGGTCAATATCTTTTGCAATCATACCGTACACGGGGGCCATTTGTGTGGCTAATGGCATAGGGCTTATCGTAAATTTGCCGTTTCCTTTATTGGTAATAAAGCTGGTGTTCATATCTGTGGCTTTCATGATCACCGCGTTTTCTTTGTCCTTGTCGCTCCATAAATCGTCCATAGTAGCTTTGCCGAACCCCCTGTAGCTTGGGTATTTTTTGCGGATAGATATCAGCTGGCTTATCAAGTCGTCGCGGGTGTGCATCGGGAAGGGCTTTTGCAAACCGTCCTCGGCCTTCATGTAGCAAAATATCATAGCGTCGAATGAGCCGTTGCCATCAAGATCTTTACCCATAATGGTCATTGGTTGTTCAAAAGTTGCTTTGTAATTTGAATTTTGGCCCAGGTTGCCGGCCACATAATCCACCTGGCCATCGTTATTAAAATCACCGGCAACAATGCTGTTCCACCAGCCTACGTGTGCGTCAATTCCCGTTTTTATTTTGGTAAAACCATTACCTGTATTTTTGTAAAACGTTACCGGCATCCACTCGCCCACAACAACCAGGTCAACAAGCCCGTCGTTATCAAAATCAGACCATAGCGCATCGGTAAT
The DNA here is from genome assembly GCF_056402115.1 of Mucilaginibacter sp. P4_C11. NCBI lineage: Bacteria > Pseudomonadati > Bacteroidota > Sphingobacteriia > Sphingobacteriales > Sphingobacteriaceae > Mucilaginibacter > Mucilaginibacter sp. P4_C11. Next base: position 27,173 of record NZ_JBFUIA010000020.1, read on the forward strand.
CATCCCGCCGTGAACCAGTTCGGGGCAAAGCTGTGCGGTTACGTCGGTAAATTTGCCGCCATCGTTCCTGAAAATATGGCTCACCGGCGATGATGGGTAAGCACCCGAAACAGATCGCCCGCCTACAAACAGGTCAAGGTCGCCATCGTGGTCAAAATCGGCGGCCCGTACGCACGAGCCATTATCGTACTCAACCGGTACTGCGCCAAAGCTTTTGGTAAACTGGCCCTTACCATTGTTTATATATAGGCGGTCTTGCGCGGTAGTATGGTCTTTGGGGAACTCGTAGCTGCCGCTAACTACATATAAGTCAAGGAAGCCATCGCCATTTGCATCAAACAACAGCGCACCCATATCTTCTTCCTCCTTGAAACTATCGTTTAAAAAACGATTATTATCCATGGTGAACTTACCGTCGGCACCCTGCATAAAAAATACGCCTTTATTGCCTGCGGCCCCGCCAACATAAAAATCGTCGTAGCCGTTGTTATCTATATCGCCCACAGCAACAGATGGTCCATATTGGCTTAGTTTATGCGGTAAGGTTGGCTGGATGTTGTAATCGATGGCATCTTTTTCCTGGTGTACATATTTGATACCCAATTGGCTTGCTGCTGATTGGAATACCGGTGCACGCTCCAACTGAAGCTGTGGGCTGTAATTGCCAGAACCGTTTTTGTATTGCAGGGTGATAGTTTGATTTGACTTGATATTTTTTACCAATTCGGTTTTGCCATCTGCCCAGCGGATGCGCAATGAGTCAATTTCATTGGCGGTGCCGATACCAAAATGAGCTTTGGCATCGTCGGTGCTCATATAACCGCGACAGGGTTGCTGATCGTAAAATTGCTGCTTGCCCTGGTAGTAAATACGCATGGTTGCACCAATGCCGCCAAGGTTCTTATTATCACCCGTTAGATTAACGGTGAGGTAATGGTGCGTTTTATCTGCCTGTGTTTTGCTATTCAACGTATTCTCGTAAATGAAGGCATCGTCATCAATATTGTTAATCACCAGGTCAAGGTCGCCATCGTTATCAAGGTCCGCATAAACGCCGCCGGTCGAAAAAGTTGGCTTAACAATACCCCAGTTTTTCGACTGATCGGCAAACATATAACCGCCCTTGTTTTTAAACGCATAACTGGCCGTTTTAACAACAGGGAACGAATCGGCTGCGGCCAGCGTGCGGTTTTCCTTTACAGTACGGCCCTGGTCGTTACTGTATAGGGCATGGTCAAGGTCGGTTACGTCGCGTGGGTAGCCGTTGGTAATCACCATATCGCGGTAACCATCGTTATCAAAATCGGCCACTAACGGCGTCCAACTCCAGTCGGTTTGATAAATGCCGGCCATGTAGGCTATATCACTAAACTGGGTGTGCCCCAGCGGCGTTTGTCCCTGGTTTAATTGCAGTACGTTACGGATATATTGATGCTCGTAATTGAATTTTTTGTTATTGATGTAGGTAATGTAGTTATCGCCCATCAGCATGGTTTTTTTACGCACATTTTCTTCGGGCAGCATCTCTAACGATACCAGGTCGGGCAGGCCGTCGTTGTTGATGTCTACCAAATCCGACCCCATTACCGACCAGCCGGTGTGCTTAAAATAGTCGCCCGCGCGGTTGGTAAATGTTCCGTTTTTATTGTTGATGTATAGCACATCGTTTGATATAAAGTCATTGCCCACATAAATATCAGGCCAGCCGTCGTTGTTAATATCTGTTACAGATACCGAGTTGCCAAAACCCTCAGTTAAAATGCCTGCCTCTTTAGTAACATTGCTAAAGGTGCCGTTACCGTTATTGCGGTACAGTCGGTCGTTATTTTCGGCGCTGCCATCAGTTAGTTTAGGGCGATAGGCAACCGGGGTGGTTTTGCCTAAAAAGTTGGTCAGCAGGTACATATCCAGGTCGCCATCATGGTCGTAGTCAAAAAAAATGGCCTGTGTGCTGTAGCCGTTATCATCTAATCCGTAGGCCTTTGCTTCGTCTTTAAAAGTGGGTATGCCATCTTTATTATTGCCCTGGTTAATGTACAGCATGTTACGGCGCTGCTCGGGATTTGATTGAAACGATGCGCATACGTAAATATCCATTTTGCCATCATTATTAATATCCACAACGGATACACCCGCGCTCCATTTGCCTTCACCGTCAACACCGGCAGTATTGGTTATATCGGTAAATTTTAAATCGCCTTTGTTGAGGAATAGCTTGTTGGCCACCATGTTGCCTGCAAAGTAAACGTCGGGCAGGCCATCGTTATTAAAATCGCCTATACCTACGCCGGCGCCGTTGTACAAATAAGGATGGTTAAGAATGTTGATACTATCACTTGGGCTTAGGGTGTTCTTAAAATCGATGCCGGTTTGCGATGCATCCAATAGTTTAAAAAGGGTAGGGCCGTCCTGTTTGCGCGAGCAGCCGGCCGCCAAAAAAATCAATAGCACAAGGGGGAGTTTAAACTTAATGAGTAAAGGTTTTATCATGTAATTACAATAAAAATTTAATAATGATTTATGCTTTGGTTGAGCTTTAAGTTACTGAACGCTATACAGTAAGCGTACGTAAAGAAAACTGATTTTGATATAACAGATTCTGCAAATCATCTCAATATTTCGTCAAATTGTATCGCTCAATATATGTTTATGGATTTACTGTTAGCTTTGATGAATAGCCCGCCCGGCCCAATTAACCTTTATTTATTTTATCGGAACCCATATATGAATAAACTTTACTTTACTGTTTTTGCTGTTGCCTTGTTGTTTGCCTGTAATAAAAATAACGGGTGGAAAAAATTAGCCGCAAACCCCAATTACATCCATAGGTCGGTACGCGAGGTTAGCGAGGTAATGCTGCATGATATTTATTCGCCGCCCGTGGCAAGCCGTATTTACGCTTATATTACCGTTGCAGGATATGAGGCCGCGCGTAACGGCGATACAAAATATCTGACGCTCGCGGGCCAGTTGACGGGTTTGGATTCAATCCCCAAACCGGAAGCCGGCAAAACATACTGCTACAATTTAGCTGCAGCGCATGCCATTTTAACGGTTGGGAAAATCCTGGTGATGTCGGAAGGCCGGATAGAGGCTTTCCACAGCGGGTTGATGGATGAATTTAAAAATACCGGCATGCCCGACGATGTATACCAAAACTCGATAGCTTATGGAAAGTTGATTGCCGATCGGATTATTAAATGGGCGGGCAAGGATAATTATAAGCATACCCGTTCGTTATCAAAATACGATGTGCAAACAGACGATGCCACCTGGAAGCCAACACCACCGGCCTATATGAAAGGGGTAGAGCCGCACTGGAACGAAATACGTCCATTTTTACTGGATTCGGCACAACAGTTTAAGCCAGCAAAAGCGGTAGATTTTTCAAGGGAGCCCACCAGTTATTTTTATAAACTGGCGGTTGCCGTTAGGGAGGCCGGCCAGCATTTAACACCGGAGCAAAGCGCGATAGCTACTTATTGGGACGATAACCCGTTTAAAGTTAATACCAATGGGCATACCATGTTTGCAACCAAAAAAATATCGCCCGGAGGCCATTGGATAAACATTGCCGGGCTGGTTTGCCGCCAGGCAAAAGCCGAATACGTCCGTTCGGCTGAGACCTATGCCTGCCTGGCTGTTGTAATTGCCGATAGTTTTATTAATTGCTGGGACGAAAAATACAAAAGCAAAGTGATTCGCCCCGAGACCTATATTAACCAATACATTGATCAAAATTGGATGCCTTTGCTGCAAACCCCGCCGTTCCCCGAATATACCAGCGGACATAGCGTAGTTTCAAATGCATCGGCAGTGATGCTTGGCAAGCTGTTTGGCGATAATTTTGCTTTTACAGATTCCACCGAGGTAGAGTTTAGCATCCCCGCCCGTAAGTTCAAATCATTTAAGGCAGCGGCCGATGAGGCAGCCATCAGCCGGTTTTACGGCGGTATTCATTATATGCCATCCATTGTAAATGGCGTTGATGAAGGGAGACGTATCGGAAACTTCGCGATCAACAAGCTAAAGACACGAAAGTAGTAACAAGTATCAAGTAGTTAGTATCAAGATAGCCGCAAATACATAGTGGTAAAGCTGCAAGTCTAAAATCTTGATACTCGCTACTTGATACTATTATTAGTATGTTCTAACCTTCTGGTTCTTTTTATTTTGTTGATACTCGGTAGGGGTAGTGCCAAATTGTTTCAAGAAGTTACGGCCCAGGTGCGATTGTGAGCTGTAGCCTACCATATTTGCAACTTCGTAAACCTTATAATCGCCATCCTCAAGTAGTTTTGCGGCAGCCTTAAGGCGCGTTATATTAATCAGCTCGTTGATGGTTAGGTTGGATATGGCCTTTATTTTACGGTACAACGTAGGCTTACTCATGTTCATCAGGTTGGCAATATGCTCCACATCCAGTTCGGGGTTTTGGATGTTGTTGTTAATTACCGCGTTAAGCTTATCTAAAAAGCTTTCATCCGGTTTGGAGTAGGCCATGGTTTTAATATTTGCCAGCGGCGAACTTGCAAAATGGTCTTTAATTTTATTGCGGTTGATGAGCAGATTGGCAATTTGCACCTGTAAATGCTCGGGCGAAAAGGGTTTTTCGATATAGGCATCTGCGCCTACTTCCAGGCCTTCTATTTTGCTTTGCAGGGTGTTTTTTGCTGTAAGTAATATAATTGGGATGTGGCTGTAATCAAATGTGGTTTTGATGCGTTTGCATAATTCAAAGCCATCAATGCCAGGCATCATCACATCGCTGATAATAAGCTGGATGTTTTCAATTTCTATCATATCCAACGCTTCCTGGCCGTTGAATGCTTTTATTACAGCATATTTATCGCTCAGGTCATCCGAAATAAAATCAAGGATCTCGGGATTGTCATCCACCAAAAGTATAATCGGTTTCATAAAGTCAAAATTTTCTTCTTTTATAGAATCGGTTAGTTCATAATCGTCGGGAGTGTTGTGCAGGTCAAATTCCTTCTCCTGGTGAACAGGCAAGGTTAAGTTAAAAATATTGAAATCGTTAATAGATTTATTCAACACTAATAATCCTTTGTGCAATTCGGCAAGGGAGCGCGACAGGGAGAGGCCTATCCCTGTACCAATTTGTTTTTCTGATTCTTTCATCCTGAAGAAGGGCTCAAAAATCTTTTCACGCATTTCATAGGGCACAATGTAGCCGTTGTTTCTTATTTCAATGGTAAAAGTATTGTCGCCCTGTTCGGGTTTTAACAGTTCAACCTCGATAGCGTTTTCGCCATATTTAATGGCGTTATTGATCAGGTTACTTATTATTTTGGTAAATGCTTCAATATCAACATAGGCATACAATGTTTTATCAACACATATTAGCGTGTAACGTTGCCCTTTTTGTTCAGTTAGTGGCTTAAACCTCAAAAATATATCGGCCAGCAAATCGGCTATGTTTGTTTTTACAAAACTCAGGCTAAAGCCATTGGTTTCTGTTTTCCTGAAATCAAGCAGTTGATTTGTAAGATCGAGCAGCCTGTTGGTATTTTTTTCCATGATCTTCAGGTTATTCTGAATCTCGGGCACATGCTCTGCTTTTTTGATCACCTTTTCCATTGGCCCTTTAATAAGGGTTAAAGGCGTGCGTATTTCATGGGCTACATTGGTAAAAAACTCAATTTTGGCGTTGTAGATCTGTTTCTCTTTGTCACTTTCCAATATTTCTATAAGCCTGTTATTCCGCGCCTTATTACGGTTGTGGTATTGCTGCAACAGATAATAGCAAATGAAAATAACCAGCGATGCATACAGGATATATGCCCATATACTTTCCCAAAAAGGTGGTGCTATATTAATTTCAAGGGCGGTTTCTTTGGTGCTCCAAACGCCGTTGTTATTGGCAGCTTTTACTATAAAAGTATAATGACCGGGCTGCAGCTGCGTAAAGTATACTTTTCGGTTTCGCTTTAAATCGGTCCAGCCTTTGTCAAGCCCCTTCATGGTGTACTTATATTGGGTCATCTCCGGCGATGGGTAGCTTAAGGCCGCAAAATCAATACTAAAGGACGACTGGTTGTAATTTAAATATATTTTTTTTGTGTAGATGATTGATTGGTTAAGCAACGAATCGCTCCCTTTTACCATAATCTCTTTATTATGGACCTGGAACCCTGTTATATATACCGGGGCTACATAGTTGTTACTATTAAAGCCGGCCGGGTTAAAACTTATCATACCTTTAACACAGCCAAAATACAGGGTGCCATCGGTATCCTTAAACGCCGAGTTATAATTAAACTGATCACTGAGCAGCCCATTGGCTTTTGTATAAACCTTAATGCTATTGGTATTTATATTAAGGCAAACCAGGCCACGGGAAGTGCTTACCCATAAGTTTTTATGATCATCCTCCAACATCCTGAATACATAGTTGCTTGGGAAGCCATTATCCAGATCGAAAAATTTAAAATCGTTTTTTACCGGGTCATGCCGCCATAAGCCAAGCCCATCGGTCGCAAACCATAAAATGTGGTTGCTATCTTCAAATGCTCCATTAACTGTTATGCCATTCAGTGCATTTTTTACCGGGTAACGGTAGGGCACATGATAGCTGGTGTCTTGTTCGGGATCATATCTATAAATACCATCGCGCACGGTGGCAATCCAAAGCATCCCGGTATGGTCTTCAACTATGTCGTAAATAAAGTCCCAGATGGGTATTTTATCAATAAGAGTAAAATCTTTTTGTTTGCGGTTATACAGGTAAAAACCCCTGGTTGCCCCAATATAAATGTTGCCATTGCGCGTTTTGCGAAAACATATTACAAAATTGCTTTTTAAAGTTTTGCTGTCTTTACCGGCAATATAAACTTTTACTACTTTGCCGCTGGGGATATCCATAATATCCAGGCCGCGCTCAAATGTGCCTATAAAGAGATTTTTTCCATCTGCAATCAGTCCATGGATGTTGGTATTGGTAATATCCGTATTGCCACCAGGCACATAATGTGTCCAGGTGTGTTTATCGGCACTCAGTTTGTTTAGGCCATTATCTTCGGTGCCCATCCAAAGATTACCATAATCGTCTTTGCAAATTTCACGCACAACGTTGCCTTTGAGGGAGTTTTTCTCGTCGCCAGGATAAAATTTGTTAAATGTTGAATACTGTTTGGGGTAATAGTTTATCCCACCAAAATAAGTGCCTACCCAAACACCTCCTTCTACATCGTGGCATAGGGTGTAAACCGCGTTGTCGGATATGGAATATGGGTCGTTATACTTTTTACGAAGATTGAAAAATGTGCCGTGCAGGTCGTCGTAAATAAACACGCCCGATTCTGTTGCCAGCCAAAACTCATGTTCGGCATATTTGGCAAAATCTCGTACGTATACTCCGGTTTTGTTTTTATTATAGGTTAACAGGTCGCGGTAAGTTCCGGTTGCGCAGTCAAAATCTTTAAAGCCCTGGCTGGTTGTAGCTATAAATATTTTGTTGTTGCCTGCGCTAAAAATTTTTTCGATAAAGTTTGATGGTGCCCATTTGGAGTGGCTGGTAATGCTATAGCTTTTAAATGAGTTATGCACAGTATCCATCTGTTCAATACTACCCCGGCTGGTAGAAACCCATATATCTCCATTATCGTTTTGGGCAATACTGGTTGCCTCAAAATGTTGCTCCGGAAAGTAATCGGTAATTTGTTTTGTTGAAGTGTTGTACTTGATGAGCGAAGCCCCCGCCACATACCAGCAGTTGTTGTAACGATCAAAGACAATACTCCGCACACCGTTTGTATTAGGGGAGTTTACACGCGTAAAACTTTCTGTTTTACTGTCAAATTTGTCAATCCCTTCATCGGTACCTACCCATAGGTTGCCATTATGATCAAGCGCCAGCGCATGCACCATATTGCTGCAAATACTCTTGTTGTTTTTAGGATTATGCCTGAAAACCCTGAAGCTGTAACCATCAAAACGGTTTAAACCATCGCGCGTGCCAAACCACAAAAAACCCTGCTTATCCTGCAGGCTGCAGTAAACGGTATTGTTTGACAAGCCCTGCTCAACCTGGTAATGCCTGAAGTAATAAGGCTGTGCATTACAGATATTGAAGGAGAATATAAATAGTAAAAAAAATAAATATGCAGGTTTCAAAATCGATCTCTTGAACAAATATAGCCATTCTGAGCAAGGGTTTTCGTATGAATAAAAATTGATACTTTTTGACTAATTATTGAGATGATTTGGTTAATAAGGAGCCCCCCTAAATCTTTTTCTTTACATCGTGATTTTAGATATGTCAACATTACATTTTTAAAATCAACAATTAACCAATAACAAATCAATTTATGAGAAAATTTTTACTACTCAGGCATGGGGGGCCCTCCCGCGTGCAATGGCCGCCCAGTAAGTGGAGCCAAAAAGTAACATTAGTTTTATTCTCTATCATGAGCTGCCTGCTTTTTTCGCTTGGTGCATCGGCACAGGTGAAGGTAACAGGAACGGTAACTGATACAACGGGTGAAGCGCTAACAGGCGTTGCCGTACGTATTAAAGGTACCCAGGGTGGATCAACAACTGATGTAAAAGGACAGTTTAGCTTAACAGTACCCGATGCCAACAGCGTGCTTGTATTAAGCTATATTGGCTTTACAACGCTTGAAGTGCCCCTAAACGGGCAAACAGCCGTAAGAATCCGTTTAAAATCAAGTAACGCATCCTTACAGGAAATTGTGGTTACTGGTTACGGTACACAGAAAAAGGAATCCATTACGGGCGCAATCTCTACTGTAACCAGTAAAGATCTCGACCGTGTGCACGCCGGTTCAACGGTGAGTACTGGTTTGGCAGGTAAAATTCCAGGTGTAACTTTCAGGATGTCTGAAGGCAGGCCTGGAGCCAGCGCCAGTATCCAGATCCGTAACATGGGTTCTCCGCTGTATGTAATTGATGGCATCCAGCAGGATGAAGGTCAGTTTAACAACCTTGCGCCAAACGACGTGGAAAGCATTTCCGTGTTGAAAGACGCATCTGCAGCTATTTACGGTGTTCGTGCGGCAAACGGCGTGGTGGTGGTAACTACTAAAAAAGGTAGCGGCGAGGCACGTATCAACATTGATGCGTACACCGGCTACCAAAACTGGTACAGGTTCCCTAACGTGGTTAACAATTCATACGATTACATGCGTTATAAAGCAGAGGCTGAAGTGAACAGTAACGGATCGACCACGATTACACAAGCAGAGCTTGACAAATACAAAGCAGGAACTGATCCGGCTTACCGTAGTTTTGATTGGCGTAAATATGTGTTGAACAGCAATAACAACGCGCCTCAAAATTCGGTGAACGCTAACTTTACCGGTGGTTCAGACAGGTTGAACTATTACGTATCGGCTACAAACCTTTACCAAAACTCTCAGTTGGGTAAAGAGTATAAATTCAACCGCTCAAACATTCAATCAAACATTTCCTTAAAGGTAGCTAATGGTTTAAAAGTTAGTTTAGATATTAACGGCCGTATAGAAACTCGTGAAAACCCAGGTGTTCCGGGTGGTGACGATTACTTTTTGGCCAGGTTTGCTGTATTGAGAAATACACCCTTAGAGCGTCCTTATGCTAATGACAATCCCGACTATTTGAATAAAATCAATAATACAGAGTCGAACTATGCATTCCTGAACAAAAAGCTATCAGGCGTTTACCACAGCGACTGGAGAGTATTGCAAACCAATTTTGGTGCAGAGTATACCGTTCCTGGTATAAAAGGATTAGTAGTTAAAGGTTTATACTCATATTATCTTGCCGATTATTTGCTGAACAACCAGGAGTATACTTATAATGCATATACTTACGATCCTGCAACTAAACAATACAATGTAACCGGCGGCAGTACCAACCCATGGCGCGAGCGTGAGCAGCGTAAAGAGTTTGCTAAAACTTACCAATGGCAAATTAACTACAACAACACTTTCGGTAAGCATACTATAGGTGCTACATTCGTATCAGAGCGTATTGAACTGCAGCATTTACGTAACTGGCTGCACGCTTCGCCTGTTTCAAATAACCTGCCCCTTATCTATTTCCCTATTATGGATCAATACCAGGATAGTGACGATAAAGAAGCACGTACAGGTTATATTGGTCGCTTAAATTACAACTACGATAACAAATATTATTTAGAAGCATCTGCAAGACGTGATGCATCGTACTTGTTTGCCCCGGATAAACGTGTAGGTTACTTCCCAGGCGTATCCCTGGGATGGAGGATTACACAAGAGGGGTTCATGAAGAGCTTATTAGGTGATAATAGCGTTCTTAACGATTTGAAGTTCAGAGGTTCATACGGTTTATTGGGTGATGACAGGAATCTTATCGGTGCGTTCTCTTATATCCCCGGTTACAACTACAATACCGGTACCGCAATTATTGGTGGTAACCCGGTGGTTACATCAAGAGATAAAGGTATAGTAACTACCAACGTGTCATGGTTAAAAAGTAAGATTTTTGACGTAGGTGCCGAATTTAGTTTACTAAACAGCCATTTAAATGGTACTGTAGATTATTTCTATCGTAAACGTACCGGCTTATTAGGACGTAAATACGACGTTGTATTGCCATCTGAAGTTGGTTTTGACCTTCCTCAGGAAAACTTGAACAGTGACGCCCAGTATGGTGAGGAGATTTCACTTAACTACAATAATAAGATAGGTGCTTTTAGCTACAATATTGGAGGTAATTTCTCTTATTCACGTTCAAAAGATCTGTCACAATATAAACCTTTGTTTAACAACTCACTTGATCAGTACAGGAACTCAGCTGCAAACAGGTACTCGCATATTGACTGGGGTTACCAGGTAATCGGTCAGTTTACTTCGCAGGAGCAGATTAATAATTACAAGATTAATAACGATAACCGGGGTAACATTACCTTATTACCGGGCGATTTAATGTACAAAGATCAAAACGGTGACGGTAGAATTGACCAATACGATGAGCGTCCAATCGGTTTTGGTTATGGCACTCAACCTAACATTAACTTTGGTTTCCAGTTAGGTGGTGCTTACAAAGGGTTTGACTTCCATGCCGATTTCTCGGGTGGTGCAGGCTACACCTGGTTCCAGAATTACGAAACACGTTGGGCTTTCCAGAACACCGGTAACTTAAACACCATATTTGAAGACAGGTGGCACCACGCGGTTTACAATGATGTGAATAGTCCCTGGATTCCTGGAAAATACCCTGCCAACAGATTTAATCCGGGCTTTGGTCATGCTGATTATGAATTAAATGGTCAGCGTAATTCAACATACTGGTTACATAACGTGAAATACCTTCGTGTCAGGACACTGGAGTTAGGCTACTCATTGCCTGCTAATTTGTTAACAAAGGTAAAGATCAGGAGAGCGAGATTTTATGTTAACGCGTACAATATGTTTTCATTCGACAATCTTAAACAATTTGGCGTTGACCCGGAAACTACCGACGATAACGGGCTTCAGTTCCCGCAAAGTAAGGTACTCAACTTCGGTGTTAATTTAACCTTTTAATTAATCCCTTAAGTTTAAAACTCAATGAAAAAAATAACTATAACAACAATGTTTGCAGCCGTGTTATTAACAGGGGCCTGCAAAAAAGACAGCGAATTCCTGGATGTTCCGCCAAAGCAGATCGTATCTTCTGACGTAGCGTTTTCAGATCCGGCGTTGGTATTATCTATACTTGGTGATTTATACAACCGTCAGGTTGATTTCTCTGGTCTTGATAACGGTTGGGCATCATTTGCCGATTTTAGTGAATCATTCCCCTCAGAAAACGGTAGCTATTTCTTTGTTCAGCGCACCGGCTGGGGCTTTGGCGAGTGGGGTTTATATGATTACACCTACGTTCGCGAGCTCAATTTGTTTCTTGAACGTCTGAATGCCTCTACAAAATTGACCGACGATCAAAAAAATGGCTTTATTGCTGAAGGCAGATTTTTACGCGCCAACTTTTACTTCGAAATGGTAAAACGTATGGGAGGAGTTCCGTTGATCACCAAATCTCTTGATTACGATTTTTCTGGCAACGTAACTTCATTGCAGATCCCTCGTGCTAAAGAATCTGATATTTACGATTTCATTATCAGCGAAGCAGAGGCTATAAAGGATCTTGCTGTGGATCATGGCGATAAATCAAGAGCTACAAAGGGTGCAATTTTAGCAATGGAAGCAAGAGCCGCTTTGTATGCAGCTTCAATAGCAAAATACGGTGTTACTACACCCGTGGTAACTTTGCCGGGTAATGAGGTAGGCATACCATCAAGTATGGCTACCGGTTACTACAACAAAGCCCTTACTGCTGCAAAAGCTATTATTAGCGGTAGCGCAGGTAACTATTCACTATACAAACAGTTACCAGATTTAAGCGATAACTTTGCAAATATTTTCCTTGATAAAACAAGCTCAGAATCAATATTTGTTGAAGACTTCAAAGCAAATGCCGGTAAGACTCACGGTTTTACAACTAATGATCAGCCTTATTCTATTTCTGACGAGGGTGGTGACGCCGGCAGGTTAGATCCATCGTTAAACCTGGTAGAAGCGTTTGAGAAATTGGATAACACTTATGCTCCACTGCCAACTAAAGATGGTTCGGGTAATCCTATTTACTACGCAAACCAGCTGGATATTTTTGCAGGAAGAGACCCTCGTTTAGCAGGAACAGTATTATTACCGAATGGTTTATTTAAAGGTAAACGTACCGATGTAATGGCGGGGTATCAGTTAGCTAATGGAACAATTATCAGCAGCAGCGATGCTTCACTGCCGCAGGAAGTCCCCGGATTGGGCCGTGTGCAGGTGGTAGGACAAGACGGACCTGTGAGTGGTTTAGAGCTTCGTACGCAAACAGGTTTTTATATCCGTAAATATCTTGATCCAACTGTTGGTTCTGGTCGCCGCGGTCGTGGTAGTGATGTTAACTTTATTCGTTACCGTTATGCCGAAGTATTGTTGAATGCAGCAGAAGCTGACGCAGAACTTGGAAATTACGGTGAAGCGTCAATCTATATCAACCAGGTGCGTGCACGTGTTGGTTTAACTACTCCGCTTGTATTAACAGCAGCAAACTATTTTGACCGGATTGTGCATGAGCGCCGTGTTGAGTTAGCATTTGAAGGGCATATTTTGTTTGATATGAAGCGCTGGAGACTTGCACATATTGTATGGGATGGTAACCCGATGGATGTTGCTGACCTGGTTAGCGATATTGGCGACGCCAAAAAACATAACACACAACCGTTTGGTTTATGGCCATATAAATATTTTAACCCAGGCAACGCAAACAGTGGGAAATGGATCTTTAAAGAGATAAAACCAAGCCCGGTTACCGGGTCAAACAGGTTCCAGATGGGTAATTATTATTCGCAAATTTCGGATGATATCATCTCCAGAAACCCTAAAATTGTTAAGCAACCAAATCAATAGGTATTTTTAATATAAAATCATGAAAATAAAATTTCATCACATCATAATAGCCCTCTTAATTACAGCTACGGGTTGTAAGAAAGATAACTACGACGCGCCGTCGGTAGAATTAAAGGGCCATTTAACTTACAAAGGCACCACTATCAACGTAGAGCACGGGCAGGTACCTTTTGATGTTTATCAGCCTGGGTTTGGTAAATCCGGATCTATCAGGGGCTATTTTGACCAGGAAGGTGCGTATTCGTTGCTATTATTTAATGGCAACTACAAGTTCACCATACCTGCAAATCAGGGTCCTTTTTTATGGAAAGAATTAAGCGCCGGTAAACGCGATACGTTAGCCGTTAATTTAACGGGCAGCCAAACTTTAGATATTGAAGTTACACCATTCTATATGCTGCGTGAGGCGAAATTCACTGCTGCCAGCAGTAAAGTAACTGCAGTGTTTAACATTGAGAAGGTTATTACAGATGCCAATGCCAAAAATATTGAGCGCGTGACGTTATATCTTGGTAAAACACAGTTTGTGTCAGAAAATGGCGATAACCGTATAGCTAAAACTGATGTTGCCGGCTCGGCAGTTACCAGCCTTAACAATGTTTCAATAAGTGTTAATATTCCAACCATCACACCTACCCAAAACTATGTTTTTGCGCGTGTGGGGTTAAAAATTGCAGGTGTGGAAGATATGATCTACACACCGGTAACAAAAGTGTCCTTCTAAGTTAATAATTGGTTTGGGGTCGTACTGTGCGGTGCGGCCCCTTTTTTCTGATGTGTTAACTTTTAGTATCAAGTAGCTAGTATCAAGACTGCGGCCGTTTAGTATCAAGTAGTAAGTATCAGGTATCAAGACTGCTGCAAATGCATTACATTTAATCACGATAAATTCTTGATACTTACTACTTGATACTTTTTATCTTAATAAAACTAATGAAAAAACTAAATTTATGCCTTGCGGTTTTTACTGCAGCCTGTTTATCGGCTAATGCGCAGCAAAGCAGCTGGCACCTTATCAAAACAAAAATTACAACACCCTGGGCCGACAAGGTAAACCCAAATGCACCGCTGCCCGAATATCCCCGCCCGCAATTGGTGCGTGGTAACTGGCAAAATTTAAACGGACTATGGAACTACGCCATAGTACCCAAAGCATCAGCCGAGCCATCGGCTTATGCCGGTAAAATCCTGGTGCCTTTCGCCGTAGAATCTGCACTGTCGGGCGTTGGCAAAACGGTTGGGAAGGATAGCATGTTATGGTATAAAACTACCATCACCCTCAATAAAACATTAAAAGGCAAAGATGTATTGCTACACTTCGGCGCTGTTGACTGGCGTACCGAAGTTTTTGTAAACGGGTTAAGCGCCGGTAAGCATGAAGGCGGTTTCGACCCCTTTACATTCAATATCACCCCTTATTTAAAAGGCGGTGCAAAACAAGAAATTAAGGTGAGCGTGTGGGACCCAACAAATGATGGCCCGCAACCACGCGGTAAACAGGTTAAAAGTCCCGAAGGGATCTGGTACACGCCTGTAACCGGTATATGGCAAACAGTTTGGCTGGAAGGCGTTGCCAAAACGCATATTGAGGCCACCAAACAAACCCCCGATATTGATAATCACACATTAACGGTTTCGGCCGAAGTAACCGATAGCCAGCCCGGCGACCAACTAAAAATAACCGCCTGGGATGGCAAGATCAAAGTTGACGAAAAAACAGTTGATGCAGGCGCTGCCGCGATATTGGATATAAAAGACGAAAAATTATGGTCGACAACAGATCCGTTTCTGTACGATTTGCAGGTGGCTGTTATCCGTAAAGGCAAGCCGGTTGATGAGGTAAAAAGCTATTTTGCCATGCGCAAAATTTCGCTTGGCGGCGATGCCAACGGGGTACAACGCATGTTGCTGAACAACAAGTTTGTATTTGAATATGGCCCGCTTGACCAGGGCTGGTGGCCTGATGGCTTGTATACCCCGCCAACTTACGAGGCCATGAGCTACGATATTGACCAGTTAAAAGCCATGGGTTTTAACATGATCCGTAAGCACATTAAGGTTGAACCTGCCCGCTATTATAACTATTGCGATAAAACAGGTATGTTGCTTTGGCAGGATATGCCAAGCGGCGATTTGGGTAACCACTGGGAAAACCGTCCTGGCGTATTGGATAAAGCTACAGATCAGCAACGTACGCCCGAATCTGAAGGCTATTACCGCAAGGAATGGAACGCCATTATCAATTCATTATACAACTACCCCTGTATTGTGGTATGGACACCGTTTAACGAAGCCTGGGGACAATTTAAAACGGTTGAAATTACTGAATGGACGATGAAAAAAGACCCATCGCGCCTGGTGAATAGCGCAAGCGGGGGTAATTTTTACGATACAGGAAATATAGTGGATTTACACAATTACCCGCACCCGGCAATGCCGCGCCCGGAGATTTTTGGTAAAACCAAAGCTGTGGTACTGGGCGAGTTTGGCGGCCTTGGCTGGCCTGTTGACGGGCATACCTGGCAAGCCAACAAAAACTGGGGCTACCAGAACTTTAAAAATGGCGACGACCTGCTAAAACGTTATATCACCTTTACCGATAGATTGCAGGAACTTATAAAACTTGGTCTTTCGGCAGCGGTGTACACGCAAACAACCGACGTAGAAGGAGAGGTTAACGGTTTCATGACTTATGATCGTAAAGTGATTAAAATGCCTGTAGAATTGTTACACAAAGAAAACGTGAAACTTTACGATCCGGCGTTGGTGAAATAAATGATAGGAACGATTTAGCGGCGACTGAACTGCGTAGTTATCACAAGCACAAACAACAGAAAAAGCGTGAATAATTCTCTTAGAACGGAGAGAACTTAATTCGCAGAAATAAAATTCAGAACCCTCTCCTTTGGAGAGGGCAGGGTGAGGCTAACATACTTAACATGAGTAATTTTAATAAGATAGGGAAAGGCATTTGTTTAACTGCATTAGCTGCGTGCAGCAGTGTTTATACAGCATCGGCACAAACAGTAAAGGCATCGGTATTAACAAAGGTTAATAACCAGCAGGTGAATGCCAATTACGTTAATAACCGGGCGCCGCTGCAGCACGAATATTTTACCAAACTGCCGGTAGGCAGCATTAAAGCAGGTGGCTGGCTAAAAAAAGCCTTGGAATTGCAGCGCGATGGCCTTACCGGTAACCTGGGCGAAATAAGCGTCTGGCTGTCAAAAACCAACAATGCCTGGCTAAATAAAGAGGGTAAAGGCGAATATGGCTGGGAAGAATTACCTTACTGGTTAAAAGGCTACGCCAACATCGGCTATATGCTGGGCGATCAAAAAATTATTAAGGAAGCCAAATTCTGGATTGATGCGGTATTGAATAACCAGCGCGACAACGGCGATTTTGGCCCGGCCCGTACCAATAAAGGTAACCGCGACCTGTGGACAAACATGCCTATGCTTTGGTGCCTGCAATCTTATTACGAATACTCTAAAGATCCGCGGGTTATCCCCTTCATGACTAAATATTTCAAGTACGAGTTATCGGTACCGGATGACCAGTTCTTAGAAGACTATTGGGAAAACAGCCGTGGCGGCGATAATATGCTGAGTGTTTATTGGTTGTACAACCGCACCGGCGATAAATTCCTGCTGGATTTGGCTGCCAAATTGGATAAAAATACCGCTAACTGGCGCCAGGCCAATAACCTGCCCAACTGGCATAATGTAAACGTAGCCCAATGCTTTCGCGAACCGGCAACTTTTTACCTGCAGAGCCATGATTCAAAGGATCTGGCTGCTACTTATAACGATTTTAGCCTCATCCGTAAAATATATGGCCAGGTGCCCGGCGGCATGTTTGGTGCCGATGAAAATGCCCGCAAAGGTTATGACGACCCACGCCAGGCCGTAGAAACCTGTGGCATGGTTGAGCAAATGACATCAGATCAAATGCTGTTAGGATCAACCGGCGATACCTTTTGGGCATCCAACTGCGAGGATGTAGCATTCAACACATTTTCGGCAGCCTTTATGCCCGATTATCGTTCGTTGAGGTATTTAACTGCACCAAACATGGTGCTTAGCGATGGCAAAAATCACAGCCCCGGCATTGCCAATGAAGGTCCGTTTTTAATGATGAATCCTTTTAGCAGCCGCTGTTGCCAGCACAACCACGCAGCAGGCTGGGTGTACTATGCCGAAAATAGCTGGATGGCTACCCCCGATAATGGTATAGCAGCACAATTGTATACACAAGGCCAGGTATCGGCAAAAGTTGGCAAAGGCGTAAATGTAAATATTGTGGAGACCAGTAAATATCCCTTTGAAGATGAGGTGAGCTTTACGGTAAATGCGGCAAAAACGGTTGCTTTCCCGCTTTACCTGCGGATACCAGAGTGGTGTAAAGCTGCCTCGGTAAAGGTAAACGGTATCCCGGTAAAATTAAGTTCGGCCAACGGCGACTATATTAAAATAGCCAAGGCCTGGAAAAACGGCGATAAAATAACCCTGCATTTACCTATGCAATTAAAAGTACGCCAGTGGGAGCAAAACAAAAGCAGCGTGAGTGTAAATTACGGGCCGCTTACTTACTCGCTTAAAATTGATGAGCAATACACTAAGGAAGATAGCCGTACCACAACTCAGGGCGATTCGCACTGGCAGCCTACGGCCGATCCTCAAAAATGGCCTTCATATGAAATTCACGCCGCATCTGCTTGGAATTATGGTTTGGTAATTGACCAGGAACATCCGGAGAAATCAATTGAAGTTATTCATCGTGCATGGCCAAAGGATAATAATCCATTTACAAATGCCAACGCGCCTATTGAGTTAAAAACAAAAGGTAAACAAATTCCCGGCTGGGCAATTGATCAATATGGCCTTTGTGGTGTGCTGCCTCAAAGCCCGGTTAAAACCGGCCAGCCGACAGTCAATTTAACATTAGTGCCTATGGGCGGCGCAAGGTTAAGAATTTCGTCGTTCCCGGTAGCAGAGTAAGTATAACAGCTAATGAAAGGCCTTAAATTTATAACAGCATTCACCGCGTTGGTCACGATGTGTTTAACCGTTGTGGCTCAGCCCAGGGAAGGGGCTATCACGCAGCAACCACCATCGCCACTGTATCGCGACCCCATTTATGATGGAGCTGCCGACCCGGTATTGGTTTTTAACCGCGCCGAAAAGGAGTGGACGATGCTGTATACCCAGCGCCGGGCTAATGTACAATCGCCGGGTGTGGCCTATTGTTATGGCACTGCCATAGGCGTTGCGGTGTCAAAAGATCATGGGCATAGCTGGGTATATAAGGGAGCACTAAATTTGGAACACGGACAGGGGCAGAATACTTTCTGGGCCCCGGATGTTGTTTATCAAAACGGCGTCTACCATATGTTTGTAGTTTATATCAAAGGTGTTTACAGCCAATGGGGCGGCGATTCGCACCTGGTACATTATACCAGTAAAAACCTGTGGGACTGGAAATATGAAGGCCCGCTTCATCTGCCAGATCATAATATCATCGACCCAACACTGATAAAACTGCCCGACGGAAAATGGCACATGTGGTATAAAGATCAAAAGCTGAACAGCATAACCATGACTGCCCAAAGCACCGACCTGGTGAATTGGAAGGTTGATGATAAACCTGCCATAGGCGGGCGTGCCCACGAAGGCCCCAAGATATTCTGGTTTAAAAACTATTACTGGTTGATAACCGACGAATGGCAGGGCCAGCGCGTTTACCGTTCAAAAGATGCGCAAACCTGGGAACACCAGGGCCTTATATTAGATAAACCCGGCCACCGTAACGAGGATACGCCAACCGGCGCACATGCCGATGTAGTGGCGAGCGGCGATCATGCTTATATTATTTATTTTACCCACCCAGGCCGCAAAACACATGGCGATGATGGGGGGCTGGATAAAGACGGAGCATATTCTTATTCAACGAAGCGCACATCTATACATGCTGCCGAACTTGAATTTGATGGCAGCACTTTGGTGTGCGACAGGGACAAACCCTTTAACTTTTGGCTGGCCGATATAGTAAACTGATGCATGATGAAGATGGGGATAACCAAGATATGGCTTGCTGGTATGTTAATTCCGCTCATGGCCTGCGGACAAGATAAAATGCCTGTGAAAGCAAGTGATCAGGTGGATATCGCGTGGGAGCAGTCGACGCTAAAACAAGTATCTCCCAGCGGTGGCAACTATGCCCGTGCCATACAACTGAGCAACAGCCACCTGCTTTGCGTTTACGAAGGCGACGGAGGGATACAAAGTACAGTAAGTACCAACCTTGGCGAAACCTGGCTTGCCCCGGTAAAAGTGGCTTCATCGGTTCCTGGTGTTAATATGGCCGTCCCTGATATTGTAGAGCTGAAAGACCACTCGCTGCTGGTATCCTACAATCCCCGGCCACACAAAGTAAATGGCGTGGCAGATACAACCAAACACTTTGCCATCATCACCAAAAAAAGCTACGATGAAGGTAAAACCTGGACTGATGAGCGCTTGATATACCAGGCCGGCTACCGGTTTGAGGATGGTTGCTGGGAGCCATCGCAATTGCAGTTGCCTTCGGGCGAAATTCAGTTATTTTATTCTGACGAGGGCATCTTTACGCAATCGAATGAGCAAAATATTTCGCTCTTCAGATCGTACGATGGCGGCCTCAGCTGGACAAAGAAACCCGAAATTGTAGCATTTACACCCGGCCATCGCGACGGGATGCCTGTACCTGTTTTGTTAAAGGCAACAAGTGAGATCGTGTTTTCCATTGAAGATAACGGCGGCGGCCAGTTTAAACCCTCAATCATTCGCAACAGCATTGCGCAAAACTGGCAAAAAACTGTTAGGCCAGGCGATGCGGAACGCACTTATGCCATTACACCCAGGTTGCCCGAAACGTTTTATGCCGGCGCACCTTATTTGCGTCAGTTACACGGCGGGCAAACAATTTTATCGTACCAAAGCACCCAAAACCGGGATAACAACGGCAATTTGGCCTGTATGCAGGTGGCCGTTGGCGATGAGAATGCAAAAAACTTTAAAAATGTAAGCACGCCATTTAATGTACCTTTAAACAAGCACGGCTTGTGGAACTCGCTGTGCGTGCTTAGCGACGATACAATTATCGCCTTAACATCAACAGATGCTTATGGCAGCAACGCCATCTGGATGATAAAAGGACATTTGGCAAATAAAAAATTGAATTAAACTATTAAACACTTATACATGCAAACTAAACTAAAATTATTGGCCATCGCTTTAATAATGCCATTGAGCATGAAGCTATCGGCCCAGCAAAAAGCAACAGCACCCGTTTGGAGCCCGCAAAAAGCCAGCGCCTGGTACGCCAAAAACCAATGGCTTGTAGGCAGCGATTTTATAACCAGCAGCGCCATTAACCAATTGGAAATGTGGCAGGCCGATACCTTCGACCCGAAGACTATTGATAAGGAACTGGGATATGCGCAGGGCATTGGCATGAATGTAATGCGGGTATTTTTACACCACCTGGCCTGGCAGCAAGACCCGGCCGGCTTTAAAAAACGAGTGGACGAATACCTGGCCATATCCAGCAAACACGGCATTAAAACCATGTTTGTGTTTTTTGACGATTGCTGGAACAAAGTACCAAAAACAGGTAAACAGCCCGAGCCAAAACCTGGTATCCACAATTCGGGCTGGGCGCAGGACCCCGGCCAGCCGGCGTCCGAAGAGATGGCCAATTCGCCTGTATTGGAAAAATACGTAAAGGACGTATTAACCACTTTTAAGGCAGATAAGCGCATATTGCTTTGGGATTTATATAACGAGCCAGGCAACTCCGGTAAAGGGAACAAAAGTTTACCACTGCTTAAAAACATATTTAAATGGGCCCGGCAGGTAAACCCAAATCAGCCGATAAGTGCAGGTGTATGGTCATGGGGATTAGAGGATTTAAACAAGTTCCAGGTAGCCAATTCGGATGTAACTACTTATCACGATTATTCGCCGGTTGATGATCACCTGAAAACAGTACAATTCCTGAAAATGATTGGACGCCCGCTAATTTGCACCGAATACATGGCCCGTCCGCGTAACAGCACATTTGCAACCGTATTGCCTATGCTGAAAAAAGAAAACGTAGGCGCCATAAACTGGGGCTTTGTAACCGGCAAAACCAATACCATTTACGCCTGGGATACCCCAATGCCCGATGGCGCCGAACCAAAACTATGGTTCCACGATATTTTTCACAAAGATGGCACGCCATATAAAACTGAAGAAACAGAACTGATTAAAAGCCTGACAGGAAGGGGAAAATAGATTTCAGATGTGCAGATTTCAAATGTGCAGATTTCAGATTTTAGATGTGCAGATTAGGAGGAACCGTGACATGTTTGAAAATCAAAAACTCACGAAGTTTTTAACTTCGTGAGTTTTTTGCGGATTTGTCATTTTTCCTGTAATGGCCACCGGGCTTGTTAAATAAATAGCGATGAGGGTTAAAAAGAACAGTTATTTAGTTGCTGCATGCCTTGGTTTAATGGGCTTGTTGCTTGTTGATATGGCATCAGCTCAGATCATTAAACAAAAAAAGTTTAAAACCAGCCCGGGAGTATTCGTAAGCACCACCGGTACCCGGTTTACCATAACCTGGCCCACGGGTCAAGGTAACAACGGCCGCCTGGTATTGAGCCTCAAAAATGATGAGCCACTATTCAGCAGTATCGGATTAAGTAAGGGCGGAGTATACCAAACCATTATCCAAAATGTCGATCCGCAATTCATCATCACTGAAGGCAAGCGCGACCTGGTGTCCCAAAACGGATGGAACATATTTTTTGATAAGGTGCCCTTAAAGCCGCATCAATCCTATAAAGTTGAATTTCATAAAAAGGATATCAACGTAAATAGTTCGGGTTCACGAACTGTAATTACGATGAGTGGGGTAGAGGCCACCAATTTTAAAGGCGACCTACAGATAACACTCTATAACGGCCAACCCCTGTTCAACATAGCCGCCTTTGTATCAACCCAAAAAAATTCGACGGCTATACTGTATGATGCCGGTTTGGTGGGGAAGCACCCGCCTGTAAAGAACATCAGCTACAGCGATGTTTACGAAAAACTGCAAACAGATGATATCAATCAGCCTGATACTGCTAAAAATATAGCCGTAAAGTATCGTACAATCATCGGCACAAATGATAAAGGAAGCATTGCAGTTTTCCCGGCACCGCACCAATACTTTTATCCATTAGATGAAGCTTTCAACCTCAAATTTGTGTGGTATGGCAACAATTACCGCCAAATGCTTGAGGGCTTTGGCATTGGTATAAGGCAGGAATTAAATGGTGATAAACGTTATGTGCCATGGTTTAACGCCCCGCCGGGAACAAAACAGCGGCTTAACTTTTTCTGCCTGTTAGGTATTAATGGCGCACCGGCGTTGTTAGCCAATGTGAAGCAATTTACGCACAATGACAGCTATAAACCCTTGCCGGGTTACAAAACCATGGCCAGCCATTTCCATAATGAGTTTATTATGAGTGTGGTGCTTAAAGGTAAGCCCGTACCTGATAACCCCAGCTTTGTGAAAGTATTTAAACGGCTGGGCGTAAACATTGTGCACCTGGCCGAGTTTCACTATACTGCCCACCCTAAAGGCCCCGACGAACAACGTTTACAGGAGTTGAAAACGTTGTTTGAGCAATGCGCCCGCTTATCCTCATCAAACTTTTTGTTGTTGCCAGGCGAAGAGCCGAATGAGTTTTTTGGAGGTCACTGGCTGGAGTTTTTCCCAAAACCGGTTTACTGGATTATGGACAGGAAGCAGGGTACGCCATTTGAAACTACCGATGCCGAACATGGCAAGGTTTACCACATTGGTGATAAAAACGATATGCTGCGGCTGCTGCAAGCCGAAAATGGGCTGGCCTGGACCGCCCATGCCCGTACCAAAGGATCAACAGGGTTTCCGGATGCCTATAAAAAGGAGGACTTTTTCCTGTCGGATAGGTTTTTAGGTGCTGCCTGGAAGGCGATGCCGGCCGATCTGTCGCAACCCAGGTTGGGGAAACGGGTGCTGGATTTGATGGACGATATGAATAACCGGGGCCTCCATAAAAAAGTACTCTCGGAAGCCGACTTGTTCAGCATCGAACCGGAAAACGAGATGTATGCCCACATGAATATCAATTACCTGAAACTGGATAAACAACCGGAATTTAAGCAAGGCTGGCAGCCGGTTTTGGATGTGTTGCAGCAGGGTAAGTTCTTCTCCACCACCGGCGAAGTTTTGATTGAAGATTTTAAAATAAATGGCCGGTCGTCTGGCGAAACCTTTACCTTCCCCGACAATGGGCAATGCCACATCTCCTTTAAAGCCAGCTGGACATTCCCGCTTAATTTTGCCGAAATTATTTCTGGTGACGGCAAGCAGGTTTATCGTAAACGCGTTAACCTTGATGCCACCGAAGCATTCGGAAACCAGTTATTTAGCTTAACAGAAAACCTTAAAGGCCGTAAATGGGCACGTTTAGAGATATGGGACGCTGCCGCCGATGGTGCTTTTACGCAAACAGTTTGGTTTGAATAAAGGGAAACAGCACCCGTAAAGGCATCTGTACAAAAATTAGCAATATATTAAAACCTGCAAAATGAGAGTTGCGGGTTATGATTGTTTGTAGGAGTGTTTTATAGCGAAAATTGCTAATGTGAAAAGCTTAATTGTGTTGATAGTCAGTAGAATGTGATTTTTAATATAGCCTGCAAACACTACTAATCAGACCCGTAACTCTGTCGGGCACCCCATGGCGCGCTAAATATCCTTTATTACATCTTTGCCAATACGCACTCTTTGTTCATGTTTTAAGATATTAACTATTCACGGTGGTTTATTTGGGAACGATCGACCCAAAGTATTTAACACTATCCATTGGCTATCGGTTAGTCATAACTTAAGGTAATTAATCAATTACTATTTATCATTTGCCCAGGGTGATAAATAAAAGCATCTTTAGTTCGTCAACCGGTCTTTATGTGTTAAAGCAAGGCAGGTAGTAATTTAAAACTATGATGGATCAACACGCTGCGATAAATTGAAGTGCAAATGAGTTTATATGTACTTGCTTTAGTACTTACAGCCGCAGTACTGCATGCCGTATGGAACTTACTCTCCAAAAAAGCCGGGGGTAAGGCGCCATTTATCTGGCTAATGTATATTGCAAGCACTGTGTTGTACCTGCCGGTGATGTTTTATGAGTTGATGCAGGGCCATGTAGCTTGGTCGCAACCATTATTATGGCTTTCGCTGGGCAGCGCTGCTCTGCATACTGGTTACTACCTGGTTTTGCAAAAAGGCTACCGAAGCGCTGATCTGTCTGTGGTATACCCACTTGCCCGGGGCACCGGTCCGCTGTTTTCATCTGTCGCGGCCATTTTATTTTTACACGAGCAGTTGAAGTTGAAAGCAAGCATAGGTTTGTTGCTGATTCTTATCGGCGTATTTATAATAACCGGTTTAAGTTTAAGAAAGGAAAACAATGCTAAAATAATGACTGGTGTTTTCTGGGGCACGCTTACTGGTTTGTTTATTGCCTTATACACGTTTAACGATGCCGTTGCCATAAAAACATACGCCATCTCGCCCATCGTAGTCACCTTTGTTTCCAATATGTTCAGCATGATGTTGCTGATACCCCTGGTTGTAACACAAAAGGTCGAAATTAAACGGGAGGTACGCCGGCACAAATGGACAATTATAGCTATTGGCCTGTTAAGCCCGGCAGCTTACATATTAGTGCTCGAAGCGCTGAAATACGCGCCGCTTACCGTTGTTGCCCCAGCCAGGGAAACCAGCATTCTGCTGGGCGTATTCATTGGTTCGCGGGTGTTGAATGAAGACGATAGCAGGAGACGATTAATTGCCAGTGTATTGATACTCGGAGGAATAATTGCCTTGAGTTTGAATTGAGCTTTTGTTCTATATTTGATATTAAAACTTGCTTCGCTTGAAATTAATCTCCAAAATCAATGTTTATTCATGATAAATAACATCAGTTTTACATTTTTAATGTTGATCTTAAAGTTTACTTAAATCGGCTTAACCTGTAAGCCTCAACAGATGAACAATCAAATCAAGATCATCAACGGGCGTATTATAACGCCGGGCAGTATCGTAAACAACGGCACACTGCTTATCAGCGGAAACAAAATAGGCGCTATTCGTCATGGGGATATTGACGCGCCTGGTTCTCAAATTATTAATGCTGGCGGCAATTATGTTTCGCCGGGGTTTATTGATATCCACGTGCATGGTGGTGGTGGCCACGATTTTATGGATGGCAACGAGGAAGCTTTCCTGGAGATAGCGCGTACGCATGCCCGCTACGGTACCACGGCCATGGTGCCCACAACGCTAACTGCCGAGAAGGCCGACCTGCTTAAAACGCTTGATCTGTACGCCAGTGCCGATGCTAAAAATACCATGGGCGCGCAATTTTTAGGTATGCACCTGGAAGGGCCATATTTTGCCATGAACCAGCGCGGCGCGCAGGACCCGCGCTATATCCGCAATCCCGACGAGGAGGAGTATAAAGAGATTATTGCTTACTCCAAAGCTATCAAACGCTGGAGCGCCGCGCCCGAACTGCCAGGCGCAATTAAGTTTGCCAAATACCTGCAGGCCAACGGTATTATGCCTGCTTTGGCTCATACGGATGCAATTTACGAGGAAGTTGCCGTAGCTTTTGAAAACGGTTACACGCTGGCAACACATTTATATTCTGGCATGTCGGGTGTAACCAGGCGCAATGCTTACCGTTATGCCGGGGTTATTGAAGCAGCTTTTTTGATTGATGCGATGGATGTAGAGGTTATTGCCGATGGTATTCATTTGCCTGCACCCCTATTAAAGCTGGTTTACAAAATTAAAGGGCCGGACAGGATAGCGCTCATTACCGATGCCATGCGGGCGGCGGGTATGCCCGGGGGGGATAGCGTACTGGGCAATAAGGATACCGGTTTAAAAGTGATTGTGGAAGATGGCGTTGCCAAACTGCCCGACCGCAGTTCATTTGCCGGCAGTGTGGCCACCTGCGACAGGCTGGTACGTACGATGATGACAATGGCCGGTGTGCCGCTGCCCGAAGCCGTAAAAATGATGACCAACAACCCGGCGACAATTATGGGGGTAGATGACCGTAAAGGCGCTTTGGTTGAAGGCCTTGATGCCGACATCGCCATTTTTGACGAGCATATAAATATCCAGGCAACAATCGTGAACGGAAAGCTGGTGTATGGTGGGTAGGTTTGAGTTGTGAGTTGTGAGTTGTGAGTTGTGAGGGAGATTAAGTTAAATGTAAAAGATCCGGCAATCTGATTAATCTGATGCAGTCCAGGTTCAGCTAAATTTGCGATAGGGATGGGCGTGGATACCGGCCCGTGTGTAAGGCCATGAAGGCGTATGAACAGACAGCCCGGGCCGCAGGCATCGCCCAATTCGGAAGATAAGTTTATTCAATTCAAGTCGTATAGCTTAATTTTGATTCGACCCTTTCAATCTGAAAAAATCAATAATTCACTAATTCAACAATTCCATAATTGAAGATTCCCTTATCACCAGCGTTGAGGGTAAAACTATCTCCTTATTGTTTTCAACCGCTTTGCCGGCCAAATGGTCAAATAATAATTGCGCGGCTTTTTTGCCCATATCAAAAGCCGGCTGCAAAATGGTTGTGAGCGGCGGGTTTAGGATGGGGGCAGTTATCTGGTTGGTAAAGCAAACCACTTTAACATCCCGCGGAATATTTAGCTTTAGTTCATTGCAGGCCAGGTAAGTTGATGTAGCCAGGTGTTCTACCGTTGCAATAATGCCGTCGGGCTTTTGAAGCGTGAGGTGTTCTTTTATTACTTCAACATTTTCGTTATTGTACTTATTTGAACAGGTAACAATGCCCGATTCCTTTGGCTGGATGCCCCGTTCGGCCAGCGCCTTTTTATAACCCTGTTCCCTGGCCGATAGGATGGATGGATAACCTTTGATGGTAACAAGCGAGATGTTTTTACAACCGGCATCCAGCAAATGATTGGTGGCAATGTAGGCGCTGTTCAGATCGTCGGTAGTGATTTTCACCGAATTCAGGTCATCAAAAACCCGGTCGAAAAACACGATGGGCACGCCCGCCTGCTGCAGGGTTTTAATATGACTGGTATCTTCGGTATTACTGGCTACTGACATAATTACCCCATCAACCCGGCCGCTGGCAAGTTCG
Source organism: Mucilaginibacter sp. P4_C11 (assembly GCF_056402115.1). Taxonomy (NCBI): domain Bacteria; kingdom Pseudomonadati; phylum Bacteroidota; class Sphingobacteriia; order Sphingobacteriales; family Sphingobacteriaceae; genus Mucilaginibacter; species Mucilaginibacter sp. P4_C11. The sequence goes on from NZ_JBFUIA010000020.1 coordinate 54,890, forward strand.
CCAAACATATAAGCTTCGCGCTCGTAGCTGTCATGGGTAAGGTAAATCAGCGTATGGTATTTTTTTATGGCTACAATGCTTTCTATCCCATTGATGGCCTGGCTAAAAAAGCTGTCGGCAATCTCGGGGATAATAATGGCGATGGTGTTGCTGGCTTTTTTACGGAGACTGCTGGCATAGGGGTTAGGCACGTAATTGAGTTTACGGGCGGCTTCAATTACTTTCAGCTTGGTTTCGGGGCCGATATCATGGCTATCCCTAAGGGCTTTTGATACAGTGGCGATAGATACATTGAGCACTTTGGCCAGTGTCTTCATGTCTATTTTATCGCTTTTGGGTTCGCTGGCCATGGATATTCAATTATATATAAATTTGTTAAAATTATTCTTAGGGTAGGTAGATTGCACTTAGCTACAACCATATGCTGCAAATGTTGTAGTTTAATGGCCATAGCATGAAGTTCCCTGCTGTATAGGTGGGCACTTAACCGAACCATAACTGCAAAAAACACAACAATCTCCAGGAAGGGGTTTTAAATAAGCTTCGCAATGTTTACAGGAATAAAAATACTGGCAGGAATCCACCGGCATCAGCTCTTCTTGTTGAAAACCACAATTCGGGCAGGTTATTGTTGAATTTAAAATCGGTTCTGTTGCCATATCTTCACGGAAGTTTATCCCCGGGTATCAAATGTAAAACTCAGGGCCAGATAAAAAAATAAATTTCGAAGATGTTAAACGTTTAAGCAAATAAATAATATGATTTTGCTAAATGTATAGCAGTAATTAAGCATGTTTGGATTTTATAGCCATAAGGAACTGTTTGCCAATTGCATTTCCTTTAATAAAATTATAAACTTATGAGCAAGTTAAAAGAAACACCCTTTCGGGATGTATTAGTAGCGGTTGTGGTATTAAATAGCTTACTACAGCTGTATCATTGACATTTGATCATGTTAAACCATTGCCAGTCCATTTTATTTTATAGATTTGAGAATTGAACCGGGTATAACCTAATTCCCATTGCAAAAACAAACATGCTGAAGTACATCTCCATAGGCGATCTGATCGTATTTTTTACCTATTTCGTTTTGGTTTCCGTTTATGGTTACCTGGTTTATCGCCGTAAAAAAGCAGAAACCAATTCCAGTTCGCATAGCTTTTTCCTGGCCGAAGGGTCACTTACCTGGTGGGCGATAGGCGCATCTATCATTGCATCGAATATCTCGGCCGAGCAATTTATAGGCATGAGCGGCGATGGTTTTTTTGCGGGCATTGCCGTAGCCGTTTACGAATGGTTGGGCGCAGCCACGCTGATTATTGTAGCGGTGTTTTTTATGCCGGTATATATCAAAAATAAAATTTACACTATGCCGCAGTTCCTGAAAAACAGGTATAACAGCGGTGTAGCGTTGGTGATGTCGATATTCTGGCTGGCGTTGTATATATTTATTAACCTTACCGCCATTTTATACCTTGGCGCACTGGCCATTAACGGCCTGCTCGGCGGCGGGTATTTGCACGAGATTATGATTGGCCTGGCTATATTTGGAGTAATCATCGCGCTTGGCGGTATGCAGGTGGTTGGTTATACCGATGTGGTACAGGTTGCGGTGCTCATTATTGGCGGGCTTGCCATTACGTATCTTTCGCTGACTATTGTGAGTGATAAATTTGGTTTCGGCCAAAACGCGCTTACCGGTTTAAAGCTGATCCTGAAAGATTCGCCCGATCATTTTCACCTCATCTTTAAAAAGCCTGCCCATGGTGCATCTATAGAAACGATTAGCAAATATTTAATTCTGCCCGGTTTTGCCATGTATGCGGGCGGCCAGTGGATAAGCAACCTTAACTATTGGGGCTGTAACCAGTATATAACCCAGCGGGCATTGGGCGCCAATTTGCACACCGCCCGTACCGGTATCCTGTTTGCCAGCCTGCTTAAAATATTGATGCCGGTTATTGTAATGCTGCCCGGCATTGTAGCTTATGTATTATACAAACATGGCGATTTGCCTATGCTTGTTGGTGGCAAAAAAGACGGGGCTTATTCGGCTATATTATCATTTTTACCTTCGGGATTGAAAGGTTTGTCCCTGGCCGTATTAACGGCGGCAATTGTGGCTTCCATTGCGGGTAAGGTTAACAGTATCTCAACCATTTTTACGTTGGATGTTTATAAAAACTACATGAGCACCAAGGCTACCGAACGCAATATGGTTTGGGTAGGGCGTATAGCTATTGTGTGCAGCCTTGTAATTGCCGTAGCCTTTACCTGGAACGATATGCTGGGCATCAGCGGTGAAGGTGGGTATACCTTTGTTCAAAAATACAGCAGCTTTGTGAGCCCCGGTGTGTTAGCTACATTTCTGTTAGGCATGTTTTGGAAACGTACCACAGGCGAGGCCGCTATTGTTGGTATCCTGACAGGATTTGCAGCATCTGTATTTTTCAACCAGTTCGCGGTTGGGGTATTCGGCCCCGAAACCTTGTTATATTCAGCCTTTAAAAACGCTGCTGGTGTTTATGAAATTCCTTTTTTCATATGCCTCGGCTGGTCCTTCCTGACAACTTTTTTAGTGATGGTTTTGGTAAGCTTAACAGGGCCGGCGGTTAATGCCAAATCTATCGAGGTTGATAAAGGGATGTTTAAATTGAAATCGTCATCGATAGTGCTTATCGCGGTAATATTGCTATTTCTTTCTGCTATTTACGTGCGTTTCTGGTAGTTATAGATATAAGCAAGGGACGCGAAAGCTTGTAAGTAATAGTGGAGGAATAGTTTCCTTAGAGGCTGTCTAAAAACGAGAGCTATTTATTGCCGTTGACTTTAGTCGACGGTAAAAGAAAGCATCGCCGCTGGCTTTAGCCAAATTATTCAAGCGGAATTTGGCTAAAGCCATTCGCCTTTTAATCATTATTCCGTTGACTAAAGTCAACGGCAATGATTTTATTAGATACATAAATAATATAAATCAAATTTAGATAGGCTCTTAGATAGTTATAACTTTAGAGCGCGTTGCTATAGTTTTTCTATTTTCCGAACCGAAAGCTGGGTGTATTTTTCGATCTGGGCAACAGGGAAGCCTTCTTTTTTCAATTCACGGGCAACAGCAATAGCCATTGCTTTTTCACCTTCGCGCCGTCCTTTTTTTTCACCTTCGCGCTGCCCTTTTTTCTCACCTCTTTTTTCAGCCAATTCTAATAAAAGTTCTTCGAGCCCCATGGTGGTGATTATTCTATTAAATTTATCGTGGTGAATTCAAGCTAATTATAATTAACCGGCGTACAATAAGCAGGGGTGTTTTTGAATGTTTACAGCGGTTCTTATAGTTTTTCTATTTCCTCAACAGAAAGCTTTGTGGTTTTAGATATAAATGCTGAAGTTAAGCCTTCTTTTTTGAGTTCGCGGGCTATTTCAAGAGCCTTTTGATATTCACCTTTTTTCTCACCCTTTATTTCGCCTCTTTTCTCACCTTTTTTCTCACCTTTTCTTTCACCTTTCTTCTCGGCCCTGTCCAATAAAAGTTCTTCTAAGCCCATGGTGTTGTTCCTTTCTGTTAAAATTTCTACCTGTTGTTCAAATTTAGTGTTTATATCCTGATTTTCAAAGCGTATGTAGTACCTTAAAAAATTCATCAGTACCCTTATCTTTTCTTTTGCTATCTGTTTGGCCAGTAATAACCTGGTCAGGTTAAGCTTTAAATTCAGGAGGAGTTCATCGCGTTCCCGGCTGCTTTTCAGGTCTTTGCCTGCAAGTGCCGCCTTTGCTGTGAGCACAACCAGGGCAAAAGGGTTATCGCTGGCTTTCAGCACTTCATCACTTTGGCTGGCTATTTTGTAGGTATTAAACGTATAACGTAGGCTGGTACCCATAAAGTCTATCGCAAAATGATCGGGCCTTTCTTTTGTATTGGCTTCGGTAAATATGGCGTAGGCAACTATTGGTTTTTGATATTTATCCAGTATGCGGTAAAAATAAGTGTACATGCGGCTGGCAAAATCTTTTTGATATTGGCCCTGCACTTCTACGTGCACCAAAATCCATTCTTCTTTGCCTGCTTTGGTAAATACTTTAACCAGCTTATCAATCACCTTTGGTGAGTACTCGTCGTTTTCGGGCGGGAAAACCTGCTCCAACTCTTTATCCAGGAATTCGAAGCCCCGATCCAGGTCAAATACAGCACTGGCGTCTGGATTTACAAACCGCAAAAAATCGTCAAAAACATCTTCAAGAATCCCTTTCCAAAGAATGTCGTCTTTTCTTCTCATTTAAGTAAAACAGAAATTGAGTATAGTTAAAGTCTTTAACATAAGCCACCTAAATAACCAAGCCCGACATTTAATAGTGCCGGGCTTGGTCGGTCGATAGTTGATTAAGCGAGTAGCTGATAAGATTAAAGATGTTAAGTATCCAAAAACCACTCACCTAATAAACCCAATCAACCACTCACTACTATCCTATCTCTACACCGCATCTGATAGCGAAGTAAAAGTAAAATCACGGATCCGCATAGGAGGGATCAACGCGTTTTGGCCCGATTCGCCACTTACCGTACGTTCGGGTTTCCCTAAAGCATCCAGGTTATTGAGCATAATTACCGGGCTTTCATTAAACCTTAAGTTCTTGATCGGGAATTTGATCTGCCCGTTTTCGATATAAAATGTACCATCACGGGTAAGGCCGGTAAACAATAACGTTTGCGGATCAACAGGGCGAATGTACCACAGGCGGGTAACCAAAATCCCTTTTTCGGTACCTTTTATCAATTCTTCCAAGGTGGCATTGCCGCCTTCCATAATTATGCCGTCGGGGTTTGGTATTGGCTTCACGCCTTGTTTTTGAGCCCAATAACGCGAGTATGTGAAGTTTTTAACTACTCCTTTTTCAATCCAGCTTCGTTTTACCTGCGGTTGGCCATCGCCGGCCCAACTGCCTGTTGGCAAATCGGGGTGTGATGGATCGGAGTAAATGTTTACCCTTTCATCAACCATTTTTTCGCCAAGTTTGGTTTTACCGCCGGGTTTACTTAAAAAACTGCGGCCTTCATCGGCGCTGCGTGCATCAAGGCCGCCATACAATTGTTCAAGTAATACAATACCGGCGGCGGGCTCTAAAATTACCGTGTATTTTCCCGGTTCAATAGCTTTGGCGCCTTTCGATCCGGTTGCCTTTTGGGCAGCTATTTTGGTAAATGCCAGTGTATCCAGTTTACTCACATCGTTATAACCCTTGGTAGAGTATCCCGAGCCTGTACCGTCTTCAGAACGTAAGGTTACCGAGAAATTGACATCTGTAGAGGTATTGTAGGCAAACAGGCCATGCGAATTCATCATCGAGCTAAAGCCAGCGCTGTTTTGCAAAAAGCCTGCTGCTATTAACTTATTTTCTTTTGCTGTATCCAGGCTTTTGCCCACCATATCTGTACGCAAGGCAGGGGTAATTGCCGCCGTTTCGGGTACAAAGGTTTTTGAGCGTGGTGCGTAGGTTTGCGGGCCTAAAAAGGATACAAATTCCGGGTTTTCGGGCGCCAGCTGTGCAAGCTCTTCGGATAAGCGAACGGCTTTTTCAACCGAGGCATCATCATATTCGTTGGTGGTTACCACACCCAATTTTTTGCCAAAGGCTGATGAAATAACCATACTGGTTTGGCTTAACGAGCCACTGGTAGATACTGTATTGCGGGCATACCTGATATTACCCGAGTCTGATCCGCCAAAGTTGATCTCGCATTCATCGGCTTTTGAATAGCCCAGCGCCTTTTTTAATATCGCGCGGCATTCATCTTCTGTTAAAATTGCCATATATTAAATTTTTCTTGCTGTATTAATTACGTTAACTCCTTTAAATAATGCTGTTGATGACCCGTGAGATACGGCGCTGGCCTGCATAGGCTGGCCTTTACCATCAAAAAATGATCCGCCTAAGCGATAATCATTTGCATCGCAAACTGCGGCGCAGGAGTTCCAAAACTCCTGCGTGTTTGACTGGTAAGCCACATCATTCAGCATACCTACAATTTTGCCATTTTTGATCTCGTAATACAACTGGCCGCTAAACTGGAAGTTATAACGTTGCTGATCTATCGAGAACGAACTATCGCCAATGATGTAAATGCCTTTTTCTACGTTTTTGATCATATCATTTACGCCCATAGGCACCTTACCGGGTTGTAAGGATATGTTAGCCATACGCTGGAATTGCACATCCTGCCAGCTTTGCGAATAACAGCAGCCCTGCGATTCTTTTAAGCCAATGATATGTGCCTGATCGCGGATGGCCTGGTAGTTAACCAAAATACCATCTTTAATAATATCCCATTTTTTGGCCTCAACACCTTCATCATCATAACCAACAGCGCCAAGCGAACCAACCTGGGTTTTATCGGCCACAATGTTTACATTTTTGCTGCCGAAGTTGAATTTTTTTGATTCCCATTTATCCAGGGTAAGGAAACTGGTACCTGCAAAGTTGGCTTCGTAACCTAGTACACGGTCGAGCTCGGTAGGGTGGCCAACAGATTCGTGGATGGTTAACCAGAGGTGGCTTGGATCTAAAACCAGATCGTATTTGCCTGCTTCAACAGATTTTGCTTTCAGCTTTTGATCGGCCTGGGTAGCTGCCGCGCGGGCATCTTCCAGCATATCATACCTGTCTTTATAAAGGGTTGTTACACCTTTTATCTTGTCACTTTCGCGCGGGGTCATATATTCATAACCCATGCCGCGTGGTGCGCTTAACGACTGGCGCGTTTCAAATTTGCCGGTTTTAGCATCAATTTTAGTAACGGCGAATAACGGCCAGATACGGTGGATATCCTGATCGATATATGAACCGTCGGTAGATGCAAAGTATTTTTGCTCGTTGACTAAAAACAGGATCGAGTTTACATAATTGGCGCCGCCTTTCATGGCTGCATCATTTACGGATAGCAATAAATCTGTTTTTTCTTTCATCGGCACTTCAAACGCGTTGCGCTCAATCGGCGTTTTCCAGCTTACTTCGCCATGGCCCTTTTGAGGCACCAGCTGTACCGGATCTGTTTGGATGCGGGCGTTTTCTTTGGCTATGGCTACTGCAAGTTCGGCGGCTTTGGCTATGCTATCATTATCCAGCTTATCTGTAGCGGCAAAACCCCAGCAACCGTTGGCAATAACGCGGATACCCATACCGTACGATTGGGTATCAACAATATTTTCAACCTTGTTTTCGCGGGTTACCACAAACTGGTTAAGGTAGCGACCTATACGCACATCGGTATAGGTGGCGCCTTTTGACCGGGCAGCATTTAAAACCACGTCGGCCATTCGTTTTTTAAGGGCCACATCTACCGGGCTCATATCATGGCCGGGTAAAACGGGCGAACCGAAAACGGGGATCCTGCTAAGCATGGATGCACTAATGCCCATTCCGGTTAGGTAAAGGAAATCTTTTCTTTTCAAAGTCAGTCAGTTTTAAGTCCTAAATATAATGAGCGAAGTTTGGATATTTGAGTGTTTGAAGCAAAACAGGTTGATTTGTTACGGATTTGCTTAAGATTTTCTGACTACATACGTTTTTGCAAGCTGATCATGCCAGGCCTGGTGCATAGGGCTCCATAAAACGGTTAAAAAGCCAATGCAACATAACAGGCTTGATAGTATTTTACCAAAATTCCGTGCCAGGGCTTTACTAAAATCCAACCTTTGGCCACGGGCATCCACTACAATCATCTTGCAGACAATTTTTCCTATGCTTGCCTGCAATTTTGTGGCTTCAAAAACGGCGTTATAAAAAATCCAGGCAAGTACGCTTATAAGCGTTGTCAAATATCTGCTATCTTCGGTTTCATCATTGATGTTATGAAATAGCATCTTTTTAACAAGCAATATTACAATAGTGCCAATAGTAGTTGCAGCAAATAAAAGTACATAGTCAATAATATAGGCCAACAGCCGCCACCAAAAATTGGCAACATTACGTTCGTCAGGCTGAAAAATGCCTATTGATCTAAAGTATTCCTGAAATTCGGGTAAATCGGTAGCTTGTTGCCAGTCATCGGCTATGGGCGATAACACTAATTCGTCGGGGCTTAATCCCACCTCCATTAACTCGGTATGTGTATAAGGGCCATCCTGTTGGCCGCCTTTTAAAATGTAATATTCGTTTATCATTAATCTACAGCTTAGGTTTGTGTAAATTAACTAAAATTGTAATTGCGGGCAAATTAATCCCAATCAATAATTTAGCGCGTACATAATAATATTTACGCCAAACTTGGTATTATCTTCGGCCAGGAAACGCTTATTCCGGTAGTCATAGTCCCATTCGCAACCATAATCCTTACTGCTATACAAAACTGCTATGCGCCCGTTAATTTCAATGGCTTTTAAATAATCATGCACCAAATCATCTCCCCAGCCATTTAACTCGAAGCTGGTGGTAGGGGGGCCTTTATCGAAAGAGAAAAAAGAATGGTATATTTTATGGTTGTTAGGGATTTTTTTCAATGCGGTGGGGCCAAACAAAGCAACCATTTGCGCTTCGAATGATTTGGCAAAAAGGCCATCTATATCATGGTTACAGTCGTCCACAAAAATAAAACCGCCATTCTCTGCATACTTTTTAAAATTCGCCCGCTCTTTGGTATCAAACTGCACAAGCTTATGGCCGCTCAGGTAGCAAAATGGGTACAAAAATATATCATCGCTGCTTAAGGGGATCACTTTTTCCTGCTGATCAATAGGAATAGTGGTATACTCCAGCAGGGAATTGAGGAGGTTTGATGGCATGCGCTGATCGGTATCCCAATCGCCGGAGTGGTAACTTAACCTGGTAAACGTAAATTTTCCGCTGAATGCCATCGTACTTTAAAACCTTAAAAGTAGTACAATATTTTATGCTGATGCTACATTTGTTTGCATTGCTTGTAAAGTTTTGGATACTTTATTTGATTTTTAATAAAAAATACTGGTTTTTAATCAAAAGGGTGATATATTGGGGGAGTACATTAAAAACGTGTTAAGTTGGAACTGACCGAAAATAATATAAAAGCGCTGCTTGCCAAATTGCCTGCTTTAAAAGGCGAAATTCAAAAGGTAATAGTAGGGCAAGATGCCATATTGGACGAATTGCTGGTAGCATTTTTAGCCGGAGGCCATTGCCTGTTAGAAGGTGTGCCCGGCCTGGCCAAAACACTCATTGTAAAAACCATGTCGCAGGCGCTGCACCTGGCCTTCAGGCGCATCCAGTTTACTCCCGATTTGATGCCTACAGATATTATAGGTACCGAGATACTGGAGGAAGACCATGCCACAGGCAAACGTTTCTTTAAATTTAATAAAGGCCCGCTGTTTGCCAACATTATCCTGGCCGACGAAATTAACCGAACTCCCCCAAAAACGCAATCGGCATTGCTGGAAGCGATGCAGGAGTTTGAGGTAACCTACGGCGGCCAAACATACCCCCTGGATAAGCCTTTTTTTATCCTTGCTACCCAAAACCCTATTGAACAGGCCGGCACTTACCCGCTTCCCGAAGCCCAGTTAGACCGTTTTTTATTGCTGATAAAAATTGGATACCCAACCGAGCAGGAAGAGTTTGAAGTACTGAACCGTACCACCGGTACCAAAAAAGCCGATGTTAAGGCAGTAATAACTGCCGAAGAAATTATTCAGGCCCAGGCACTGGTAAGGCAGGTTAGTATAAGCGAAGACCTGGTAAAATACGTGAGCCAGGTAATCCGTTCCACCCGCCCCGATACCACCACAGTAGGCTATGTAAAAGAATGGGTGCGCTGGGGTGCAGGCCCGCGGGCAGGGCAGGCGTTAATATTAACAGCCAAAGCACGGGCATTATTAAAAGGGCGTTACTCCGTTTTGATGGAAGATATACACGCCATGGCGCCGGCCGTTTTAAGGCACCGCATCTTGATGAACTTTAAAGCCGAGGCAGAAGATATTACATCAGATAAAGTGACCGCGGAGTTGATAAAAACAATAACCAGGCCTAAAACGATTTAATACGCGTTATTGCGAGGAACGAAGCAATCCCATACATGCAAATCTACTTGCTAAATCGAGGATTGCTTCGTTCCTTATAATGACGCCTTTAATAAAATCCGAAATCAAAAATGCAGCTTGATCCAAAAGTATTAATGACCATTAAGGATTTGCCGTTACTGGCGAAAACGGTTATTGATGGCTTCATGAATGGGTTTAACAAAAGCAAGGTGAAGGGGCCTGGGCTTGAGTTTAGCCAGTATCGCAGCTATCAGCCCGGCGATGATTTGCGCTGGCTGGACTGGCGCATGTTTGCCCGGAGCGATCGGTATTACATCCGGGAATCGGAAGTGGAAACCAGTATTTCGGTAAAGTTTTTGGTTGATGCCAGCGCTTCGATGGATCATGATGATAACGGGATAAAAAAGATAGACTATGCCCGTTTCCTGGTGGCGTCGCTGGCCTGGTTATCCAATTTGCAGGGCGATTCGGTAGGGTTGTACGTTTTTCAGGATGGTGGTTTGTTTTCGTTAGCATCCAAACCCGATCCGCAACATTTGCAGCGGTTGTTTTATCACCTGCAGCAGGTTAAACCCAATGGTAAGTTTACGCAGCCTGTTCATTACAAGGAGCTGTTTGCCGGCGATGGCCGTAAGGAGCTATTGGTATTTGTTACCGATATGTACCAGGCTGAGGGCGAGATAAATAAGCTGCTGGATTCACTAACAGCTTTAAAGCATGAAGTGGTAGTATTTCACGTGATGGGCAAAAACGAGCTTGATTTTGACTTTGGCGGATATGCTTCATTAGAAGACCTGGAAACCGGGGACACCATCGAAATAAATACCCAACAGGCAGCCGACTACCAGCAAAAGCTGAAAAGCCATTTAGAGGCAATCCGGATGCAATTACTGGGCAAGCATATCTACTACCGGATGCTGAGCACTGCCCAGCCGCTGGATGAAGCGCTGCGCGATTTTTTAACACAACGACATAAAAGCAAATTTTGAATGTGCTGTTTGAATTTATTTATTCCTCAAATCAATAATTCACTAATTCAATAATTAAAATAAAGAATGCAGTTTTTAAATCCCATATGGTTGTTTGCTATTGCCGCAATAAGCATCCCGGTAGTGATACACCTATGGAACATTAGGCCGGGCAAAACCCTAAAGGTTGGTAGCATTGCCCTGATAACCGCGGCGGCGCAAAAAAGCAGCCGGAGTTTTAAGCTGAACGATGTGTTGCTATTTATTTTACGATGCCTGTTTTTATTGATGCTTGCTTTTTTATTGGCGGCTCCTTTTTGGCAGCGCAGCCAGGCAACAGCCAAAACAAAAGGGTGGGTGCTTATCCCTAAAGCCAACCTGAAAGAGACCTATAAAAATTTGAAATTTACTGTAGATTCTTTGTCTAAAGCTGGTTATGAATTTCATTTTTTTGATGAAAATTTCAAGAAGTTTGAACTAAATAAAGTACTGAATGATAGTTTATTAAAAGATAAAGCTGAAGTAAAAAATTACTGGAACCTGGTGGCGAAATTAAACCAGAAGCTACCGCCAACCCTGCCGGTTTATTTACTCACCCCAAACCAGGCAAGGTACTTTAGCGGCAACAAACCGTCAGTGTCGCTTAACCTGCATTGGCTAACCTATACCCCGGCCGACTCGGTAAGCACATGGGTTGAAAATGCCTGGTTCACCAGTAATAATTCAATAAAAGTTATCGGGGGAAATAGCAGGCCACCTGGTACCTATTTTACGAATTATGTTATCCAATCCGAGGGCGATCCAAAATCGCCATTCATAGTAGATGTTAACCATGGCAGCCCGGTTATCAGCTTGAAAACGACCCCTGAAAAATACACGCCGATTGACACAAGCACTTTGCGGATAGCTATCTATAACGACAAATACAGTGTTGATGAAAAGTATTTAGGTGCTGCTTTACAGACGATTATTGATTTTACCCAACGTAAGGTTGTAGTCAAAAAATATGTTGATGTGGCGCAAATACCGGCAAAACAGGATTGGTTATTTTGGCTCTCCGATAAACCTGTTGATGCCAATATACTGGTTAAAGCTGCCCATGTGTTCAACTATCAACAGGGGAAGATCGAATCGGAGTCATCGTTAATAAAAGCCAGCGGCGCTTTTGCTTTAACCGAAAGGGAAGAGCCCGCAGCAATTTACAAACTGGTTAAAAATGAAACTTCGGGCGGTAAATCTATGTGGGTTGATGGCTATGGCAACCCTGTTTTAACGCGAGAGGAAAGCCCACAAACTACACAGTATCACTTTTATTCCCGTTTCAATCCCGCCTGGAATGACCTGGTTTGGAGTAATAATTTCCCAAAGTTATTATTGAAGTTGGTTTTATATAGCACTGATTATGAAGTATTAAACAGTTACGATCTAACTAAAATTGACCACGGGCAAATGATGCCAAATATAATTTGGTCGGCAAAAAACATAGATAATAGTAAAATAATTGTGCAAACAGATCTGTCGTGCTACTTCTGGCTGATGCTGATTGCCGCGTTCATTGTCGAAAGATGGGTTGCCCATAAAAATAAGCCTGTATTAAAATGATTGAACCTACAGGGATAAATAAAATAAACGCGATACGCAGGTGGTATATCAGCTATCAGCTGCTTGCCGATGTGCTTTTTGCTGCCGCCATATCGCTGCTTTCAATTGGTTTGTTATGGTATTTATTTAAAGTGCCGGTACTTTGGGCGTTACCCTTATTTATATTATGCCTGGCAATTTTTCTGTTCATTCATCGGGCCTGGAAAACCAGCGACGTTTTAATAGCTAATTTCCTTGATCAAGAATATCCCGAACTGGAAGAAAGCAGCGGGTTGGTATTAAAACCTGCATCAGAATTAAACCTGCTGGAAACACTACAGGTACAAAAGGTAGAAACTCAGTTGCTGGCTGTTCCGCAGTGGCATAATTCGTTTTTAAAGCGGGCAAAACTTGCGCTACTGTTGCTGTTGTTTGCAGTCGGATTGACCTGGGCACTAAATAAGCCGTCGGTAACAAATCAATCCTTGGCAGGAAATGTTTTATTAACTGAAAATAATGCCATTCCCGAAAAGGTACTGCCCCAAATATCGTCGATTGACGTTGCGGTACATCCGCCAGCTTACACAGGTAAACAGCCACGTAGCCAGGATAAATTTACTTTAAATGTAGAGGACGGCGCGACTGTGAGCTGGAAAATCGCCACTAATATCGCGGTTAAACAGGTGGCATTGCTGTTTAATGATAAGGAAACTATTAACCTTAAAAATATAAACCCCGATAAAACCGGTTGGCAAATTCAAAAACTGGTTAATAAGCCAGGTTTTTACCAGGTTAACGTTGACGGCAAGCTTTCGGACTTATACCAGGTACAGGTAATAACAGACCAGCCGCCGGTTATTCATATCAAATCGCCTAAACAATACACCTATATTGATGCGGGCGAAGCACAAAAAGTAAATATTGATGCAACTGTTAATGATGATTATGGTGTAGCAAACGCGCTTGTTTTCGCCACCGTAGCTAAGGGAAGTGGCGAGGCTGTAAAATTCAAAGAGTATAAAATCGATTTTTCTACCTCGTTCAGTTCGCACTTGCCACAATATAGCCTGCAAAAATTAATTAGTTTGCCGGCCTTAAACATGGAGCCGGGCGATGAACTTTACTTTTACATCCAGGCTACCGATACCCATCAACAACAAAGCCGCACGGATGTTTATACAGTATCTATACAGGATACCGCTCAATTGTTAAGCATGGATGGTATGCTAAGCGGGGTAAACCAAAAGCCGGAATTTTTCCGTAGTGAGCGGCAGATCATCCTTGATACCGAAAAGTTGTTGAAGGATAAAGACAGCATCACAACGGTGAAGTTTAATGACCGGAGCAATGACCTGGGTATTGATCAAAAGCTGCTTCGCCTGCGCTATGGTAAGTTTTTGGGCGAAGAGTCGGAATCGGAAATCAATCCTGCCGATGTGAAAGATGACCCGGTTGGGGACATCAAAAATTACGGTAATGCGGCGGTAATATTGGATAAATACACTGATAAACATGATAATGCCGAGGATGCCCAGTTTTTTGATCCTGAACTAAAAAAACAACTCAAAGCCACACTTACAGAAATGTGGAAGGCCGAATTGCAATTAAGGCTTTACAAACCACAGGATGCATTGCCATTTGAGTATAAAGCACTACGGTTGTTAAAAGATTTACAGCAAAAATCAAGGATGTATGTAGCTAAAACGTCGTATAATCCACCGGCGTTAAAGTTAGAGAAACGTTTAAGCGGCGATCTGTCGAAGATCAATCAACCCATCAATAAATCGGATGTTAAACCCGTTACCGATCAATATGAAAATTTAAAAAAGGCGGTGCAGGTTTTAGCGCAGCTTAAGGTTGCGCCAAAAATGAGCGATGCAGATGAACATGTGCTTGCTTTAGCTAATCAGCAGCTCAGTTCAAAGGCCTCGGCTCAACCGGGTGCTTACTTGCCGGCTTTAAGTGCCATGCGCCGGATATTATCGAAAGCAAATAAAATTAAGCCAGGCGATATCCCGTTGGTAGAAAGGGCTATTCAAAAAACACTGATTTCGGCTGATAAAATGCCGGTTGCAGCGCAAAGCCCTGCCGATTTGGGTTTATCGCAGCAGTATTATAAAAACCTTAACCGCTTAAACCGCTAAATACAAATGAACTGGAACGCCATTGTTATCGTCATTTGCATTTTAATTGCTGCTTTCGCGGTTTGGAAAGAGTACGTTCGGGCAAATCAATCGCGTTTGGTTTTACGACTGCTTGCAACTATAACGGCCATAATTGCCTTAGCCTGTATTGCTTTACCTTTAACTTACCAGGTTAATGTAAACCGGCAGGAAAAAAGGGAAGCGCTATTACTAACTGAAGGCTTTAGTGCCGATAGTGTGAGCAGGTATAATGCTGAAAAAATATTCACCCTGAATAGCGCAATCAGCCAAAAGAGTTCAAAGGCAACGTTGATCTATGATTTAGCAGATCTGAAATCCGATTCGACAATTACACAAATACGGATCCTGGGTGATGGTTTGGACAAGGAAGAACTACAGCGATTGGATCATGTACCGGTAATATTCCATCCTGCGGCTTTTAAACAAGGGATAACTGCCGTTAGTTGGAATGAGCACCTGAAAGCAGGAGATGAGATTAACGTTGCCGGAACTTATAAAAACAGTTTGCCTCAAAAAATAAAACTGGTAATGAAGGGCTTAAGTACAGGGTTGGATTCGGTAATCGTACCACCACGCCAGGCCGGGCCGTTTAATTTAAGGAACACGCCAAAAAATCAAGGTAAAAACGTTTATAAGTTACTGGCCATAGCCGGGACAGACACGCTCGAGAACCAAAATATCCCCGTACAAATTGAACCGGCCAAACCTTTGAATGTTCTAATGCTAACCGCATCACCCGATTTTGAGAGTCGCTTTTTAAAGAACTGGCTTTCCGAAAACGGATACACGGTAGCTCTCCGCTCGGCAATCAGTAAAGATAAATTCAATAAAGAGTTCATCAACCTGGATCAATTTTCGCTTGATCATTTATCGGCTTCGGTTTTTGGCAAGTTTGATGTTTTAATTGCCGACCTAACCGTTTTGAAAACGCTAAATGGGGCCGAGGCTACCGCTTTACAACAGGAAGTGACCCAAAAAGGCCTGGGGGTAGTTATCCGGGCTGATAGTAGCCTAAGATCAAATTTGTGGCTACAACGTGATTTTCCTGCTGACCGGCTGGCGGTGAAAGATCCGGCCCCGGTAGCGCTCAGCATACAAGGCAAAACCGGTAATACAGCCAAATTGAATGCCGGAATGGTTTACCTGGCAAACCAGGCTAATACCCAAGCATTGGTTAGTGACGAGTACGGACATGTTTTAGCAGCCAATGCATTGGCCCGTGCCGGTAAATTGGTATTCACACCCTTGAATAATACTTTCAGCTGGATACTGGGCGGTAATAAAGCCGACTATTCAGCTTTATGGTCGTTGTTGATTGCTAAGGCAGCACGAAAGATTGCCACAACAGAATCGTGGACAGTAAAATCGACTATCCCAACAGTATCAAATCCGGTTGAGTTACAGTTGGAGAGCGCGATAGCGCCATCGGCAATACAAATTGGCAGCGCGGTTATCGCCCCAATACAAAATAGCAAGCTCCCTTTTCAATGGAAAGTAAACTACTGGCCGCAGGTTGCCGGCTGGCAATCTGTAAAACAAAGTAACGGGACTTTAAACTGGTTTTATATTTATAGTTACGATGATTGGAAAACTATAAGGGCGTTAAAAAAGCAAGCCGACACCAAAGCCTATATCGCCAACAACGCGATTAATAGCAATGTAACGAAACAGATACACGAAAAAGCCACGATTGCTGTAAGTAAAATTTATTTTTATGTTTTGCTATTGATGGCTTGTGCTTTTTTGTGGTTAGAGGCTAAGTTTCGGTAGTTATATAAGTAATAAAAGGAGGAAATATACTTTGAGAAGACGTGACTTTATCTATTTAACGGGTATGGGTACCGGCGCTTTAATGCTGCCCGGTATGAATGCCCTCGGTAAAACAATCGATCCTTTACAGGCGCTGGAAGGTGTTGATGTAAAGATCAAAAAAGAGCTGGCCGATGTGGCTTTAAATGCAGCCAAATCAAACGGTGCAACCTATGCCGATGTCAGGATTGGCCGCTACCTTAACCAGTTTGTGGTAACCCGCGAAAACAAGGTACTTAACGTGGCTAATACCGAATCGTACGGTATCGGTATCCGGGTTATAGCTAATGGTTGCTGGGGATTTGCGGCAACCAACGATGTAACTAAAGAAGGTATGGCTAAAACTGCCCTGAAAGCAGTTGCAGTTGCCAAAGCCAATGCCAAAATTGGAGGTGCTCCCGTAGAACTTGCCCCTCAAAAAGGTTATGGCGAAGTAAGCTGGAAAACACCGATTACCAAAAACGCATTTGAAGTGCCAATCAAAGAAAAGGTTGATCYGTTGCTTAACGCCAACGGCGTGGCTATGGCAGGTGGTGCCAACTTTGTAAACTCGATTATGTTTGCTGTAAACGAGCAAAAATATTTTGCATCTACCGATGGTTCGTATATCGACCAGGATGTACATCGCTTATTCCCGAGTTTTACAGTAACCAAAATAGATCCTGCTGCAGGTTCATTTGAAACCCGCAGGTCGCTAAGCTCGCCGGTTGGCATGGGATACGAATATCTTGATTCATTGGATAGCGAAAAAGTGGCTGGCATAACTACCCGCTACAAGAAGCGTTATGACATGATTGAAGATATGAAGTTTGCTACCCAGCAGGCAGCCGATAAAATAAAAGCAAAATCGGTTGAGCCGGGCAAATATGACCTGGTGCTTGATCCTTCGCACTTATGGTTAACCATTCACGAGTCTGTTGGCCACCCTACCGAGCTTGACCGTGTGCTGGGCTACGAGGCTAACTTTGCCGGTACCAGCTTCCTTACGTTAGATAAATGGAAATCGGGCAAGTTTAATTTTGGCAGCAAGGCCGTAAATATTGTGGCCGATAAAACCCAGGTAGGTTCATTAGGAGCCGTAGGTTATGACGATGAAGGTGTTAAGTGTAAAAAATGGGATATCATAAAAGAAGGCACCTTAGTTAACTACCAGGCCATCCGCGACCAGGCACATATTATCGGGCTTACCGAATCACAAGGCTGCTGTTACTCCCAAAGCTGGCAGGATGTGCAATTTCAGCGTATGCCAAATATATCTTTGCAACCGGGCAAAACTCCATTAAGTGTTGATGAGATGATTAAAAACGTCGAGAAAGGCGTTTACATTATTGGTGATGGCTCATTCTCTATCGATCAGCAGCGCTATAACTTCCAGTTTGGCGGGCAGCTGTTTTATGAGATTAAAAACGGCAAGATAGCTGGCATGCTTAACGATGTTGCCTACCAGGCCAACACACAGGAGTTCTGGAATTCATGCAGCCAGGTTTGCGACGAGCGTGACTACCGTTTAGGTGGAGCCTTTAACGATGGTAAAGGCCAGCCAGGCCAGTCAAGCGCGGTATCGCACGGATCATCAACCGCGTTATTTAAGGGAGTTAATGTAATCAACACTAAAAGAAAGATCGGATAACTGAATTATGCCTATATTAAATAAAGAAGAAGCCCAGGCTTTACTAAAAAAGGTACTTGCCTATTCAAAAGCCGAGGAGTGTGAGGTAAGTTTAAACGGGAGCGAAGGCGGTAATATCCGCACCGCTTTAAATGCTGTTTCAACAGCTGGTGATATCAGTACTATTGGATTGGCCGTAACATCGGTATTTGGCAAAAAGGCCGGTACCGCCACCATTGATGAATTTGACGATGCCGCGCTGGAAAGAGTGGTGCGCCGGTCGGAGGAACTGGCGCAGTTAGCGCCGGCCAATCCCGAATATATGCCGATGTTAGGCCCGCAAACTTTTGCAGAGTCTATTACTTTTAATGCTAACACAGCAGCCATAACGCCTGATACCCGCGCCGAAATGGTAGCCAAAAGTCTATCGGTTACCAAAGAAGCAAAATTGACAGCCGCCGGGTTTCTCGAGAATTCTACCAGTTTTAACGCTGTAATGAATTCTAAAGGGTTGTTTGCTTACAACAAAGGTAGCGATGTTACTTTCTCGGTTACCACCCGTAACCAGGAAGGCACAGCATCTGGCTATGCTGCCAGGGGATTTACCGATGTAAGTAAGATGGATACCTTTTCGGCAACCAAATACGCCGCAGGTAAATGTTTAAGCTCATCAGGTGCAAAAGCCATAGAGCCAGGTAAATATACCGTTATACTAGAGCCTGTTGCAGCTACCTATCTGCTGGAAAACATGTTCCGTTTTGATGCCCGGAGTGCCGAAGAGGGCCGCAGCTTTCTGAGCAAGAAGGGTGGAGGTACCCGCCTGGGCGAGCAGCTAATGGACCCTAAAGTGGATATCTACTCAGACCCATTTAACCCCGACCTGCCATCAACCACATGGAGCGGTGAAGGCTTGCCGCGCGAAAAAACCAGCTGGATTGAAAAAGGCGTGGTTAAAAATTTAAGCTATACCCGCTACTGGGCTGATAAAAAAGGTGTTAAGCCTTTGCCAGGCCCCGGTAATATTATTATGGATGGCGGCGATGCCAGCCTGGAAGACCTCATCAAGAGCACCGAACGTGGTATCCTGGTATCGCGCCTCTGGTATATCCGCATGGTTGATCCGCAATCGTTGCTGTTAACAGGCCTTACCCGCGATGGTACGTTTTATATCGAGAATGGTAAAATCAAGTTCCCGGTTAAAAATTTCAGGTTTAACGAGAGCCCGGTTATTATGCTTAACAACCTGGAAGCCCTTGGCAAGCAGGAGCGGAGCATCAGTGTAGAAAGTTATCGCAGCTACCTCATCCCAACTTTGAAGGTGAGGGATTTCACGTTTAGCTCACTATCAGACGCTGTTTAAATCTTTAACAAAAACGGGAAATTTTAATTAAGATCCCGTTTTTTGTTATTTATATAGTGTTTTGGGGATACTATACCATAATGTCATCAAGTGCATGTACAACCGAAGCCACCGCATTTACGTCAACAGGTAGTGCGGGATGGTCTATAAGCTGTACAGCGAGGTTACCTATCCAATAAGGTGCTGTATCCTCATTACCCGCCGAACTATTACCATCGTGTGGGTAGTCAAGGGCCTGGTCATCAGAGTCGGCAGCATGTACTGACTCATGGATGAATGTACCCGCTATACTCCCTAACGATCTGTTCAATTTGTTGCCTGCAATATTGATGTGAATGGAAGTAGGATCGTTTGGATCTTCATACCCCAATTCCCTTGTGAAATATTTCTTGAATGTTTTTACAGATAACTGAAGGTTGCAATTTTGCATCGAGGCGGCTACCTGTGCTCCCGTTGCGTTGGTAAAATAAAACCCGGGTTTGGTTGCAATAGCCTGGTAAAAGGCGTTATCGGCCAAAAGCCTGTTTGCTTCTGCTACGCCGTCAATAAGAATCTGGATTGATCCGTTGTATGTTATTGTCATCATGATAAAATGGTTTTGTAACAGTAAAACTACACTTATCTTGTTTGGCCCGGAATACCTGCATCAAGGTATTTATTTCATGATTTCCCGTTGAATATCAAACAGAAACTCAAATAAATTGATCTCCGTGGGGATTTGTAGTTTCTTTCTCAGCCTGTATCTGCTTATTTCAACTCCCCTTACAGATATCGCCATTAGCTGGGCAATCTCCTTACTGGATAGGTTCATAATGAGGTAGGCACATAATTTTAACTCCTGCTGGTTGATACTGGGGTAGCGGTCTTTAATTACCGTCAGGAAGTCGGCGTGTACTTTGTTAAAGTGCAGCGAGAATTGTTCCCATTCCTCGTTTACCTTCTTTTCTTCGGACAGCAACCGCAGGATCTTTTTAATTTCTACCGTTTCAACAACATCCTTACCCGATTTGTTGATGCGTTGCAGTTCGTCCTTAACTTTTAAAATAAACTCCTTTTTTTGCACCAGGCTCATGGCCGAGCTGGCCAGTTCGGAGTTTTTATATTCAATTTCGCTCTCCAGTTTTTCATTCTTCAATTTCACCACCTCTTTTTCCGATCGCTCCAGCTCAAGTTGGTGCAGGTAGGCCATTTGCTTTTGCTCTTCCTCGTTCTTTTGTCGCTGTATCGCCAATTCTTTTTGCTGGTTGCGGATGTGCCGTTTTTCTTGTTGCTGGTAAATAAAATAAAGCAGGTAGCTAAAAATTATTATGTAAACAAGGTATGCCCAGATGGTTTGATACCAGGGCGGACTAATGGTGAAAGTATAGACGCTTACCGGCGATTCGTTATTCTGGTGATTGCGCGCCTTTACCATAAAAGTATAAGTACCTGCCGACAGGTTGGTGTAGTCCTTTTCAGTCTTTTTTGACCAGGCCGACCATTCCTGGTCAAAGCCTTCCAGATAATAGCTATACGTAACATTTGATTGGCCCTCAAAAACAGGCGAGGAGTATTCAAAGTGAAGGGAGTTTCGTAAATAACTCAGTGAACGGGTATTGGTTGATGATTGCTTATTATCATCATTAACCAATCCATAATATCCGCCAAAAAGCAGGCTGTCGGTACCTGCCGTTGCTTTAACCTTGCGGATAAAAACCGACAGCGGGTGGATATTCTGTTTGTATTTGGCATAGTTAATATGATAATAGCCGTTCTCGCTGCCAACAAAAACGTTGTTATCATTAATGGGATAAACATTTTCAAAGCCGCTTAATATTTTATCGGTTAGCTCGGGGATGTAGGTAATGGTTGGTTTCGGGGATGAATAATCGACCACGCCGAGGCTTTTTTCCTGTACAAACCAAATATTGCCTGATGGATCTTCTCTTAAATACCTAAGGCTTCTTGTTCCGAAAATCCCTTTATAAGCCTCGGAAGGCCCAAACTTATCAGTGGAAGCATCATATTCATAAACGCCTTTTTCTGTTGCTACAACTACACGGTTCCTGATCTTAAAAACAAAATTGTTTAAGGTTGATGGCAAGCCCTGCGCCTGGGTATACATTTTTACCTGCGCGTTGTCGGGGCTTATTTTATAAATACCGCGGGTGGGGTGCGATGTCCAGATATTACTTTCGGCATCAACGGCCATAAAACGGGCCGATTCATAGTATTTGCCAATATTCCCTTTATCAAGAAAACCGGTAGCTATTCGTTCAAATAACCTCACGCCGTAATAATTGCCTGCGGCAACTAAATTGGTACCGGGTTTGTTTAATAAAGGTTCAAAAAGCCAAAAGCCTGTGGCATTATAAATAGGGAGCAACTTATCCCCGCTTATTTTAAACATGCCATCATCGCGGCCGGCCAGCAAATCGTCGTTAACTACAGACAAATGCCATGATAAGCCATCGGCTAAAACGTTAAAATTATTTTTAGCGTAGCTTAAATCGGTAATATCTTCTACAGGGAGCTTGTATATACCTGTCGACATAGAAAAATACAGCGCGTTTTGGTATTTAGCTATGGCATAACCGCTGCCATCTTTAAACACAGCCGGGTTAATATGTTTTACGGCATTATTAAAGGCGATGAAATCGATGCCATTATCAAGCCCCAGCCATATGTTATGGTTTACATCCATAAACATGCAGCGCACATTTGTATTTTGAAGCCCCTCTTTTTTCGATATCTTTTCTATTACGGTGCCGTTTTCATCAACCTGGTAAATGCCGTTGGTATAGGTACTTAACAGGTAATTATTTTCGCCAATAGCAACCGCCGCCGAAAATGCCTGCTGACCACCTATATCGAAGCCGCTAAGCAGCCAGTTTTTGAGGTGGTTCCCGGTTAAAACAAAAACGCCGTTTTTGGCAGTAGTAACCAGGCTGGAGTTTTCGCCAAACCGGCAAACGCTGGTAATATAAAAGCCATTGGGCAGATCTTTTTTTTCGATAAAGGTTTGCCAGTCGTTGTTTTTAAAAACCAGTACGCCCTTTTGCTGATCATGTGCTATCAGCTGGCCCTGGTACAAACCCAAAAATAACCACGACGATGAGTTATAAATAGTCATTTTACCATAGCTATACCTGAAGATTTTATCGTGTGACCGAAAAAAAACATCGTCGCCATAGGTCACAATATCCCAGATATCCGAAAAATTCTGGTCGGCCTTGGGCAGTAGGTTTTTTAACGAGGTAAAAGTAAGCTGTCCGTTGCTACCGGGGGCAAAGTACCCCAACTCGTCTTGTCCGCCCGCGTAAAGTTTCCTGTCCTTTCCAAATTCAATAGATCTGACAATAGTTTTATTAGGCAGCGGATACAACTGCCAGTACGCGCCATCAAAAACAAGCACGCCCTCGTTATTGGCAAAATACATGCGGCCCTGGGCGTCCTGCCTTATTTTCCAGTTTTGGGTGCCGCCGTTATATTGTTTTTTATCAAAATTAACCGTTTCGCGCTGTCCAATATAAGTTTGTGAAGATGCAGACTGCACACCCGCAAGCAGGAGTAAAAAAATAATAGTACGTAAAAACATATCAGGTTATAATGCGGCGATGAACATTTTAATAAATGTATCAACTATAAGCGCGATTAGCTACTAATATGACGATTTTTTCAAACTGTGTGGTAGTGATGTAGTCCGTTTTTTCGCTGCAACGGCCCATGCATCTACATTTGAAGCGTCGAAACCAATTGACCAAACCAATTATAATATTAAAAATTTTAACGCGAGTATGAATGTATTATGCCTCATGATGCCCTGTATAATTAATTTAT
The DNA here is from genome assembly GCF_056402115.1 of Mucilaginibacter sp. P4_C11. Classification (NCBI taxonomy): domain Bacteria; kingdom Pseudomonadati; phylum Bacteroidota; class Sphingobacteriia; order Sphingobacteriales; family Sphingobacteriaceae; genus Mucilaginibacter; species Mucilaginibacter sp. P4_C11. The sequence continues at coordinate 78,202 of NZ_JBFUIA010000020.1, forward strand.
GTAGTGGTAAATACAGTATGGAAAATATCACACCTATCAGCCCCGAATTTCCACCCTGAACCATATAAAATCGTTTATTCCGCATCCTGACCAGGTGCGCTGCGCGAGGGTAACAAGCCTGGAATGCAGCTTTCAATTATAATTATATAACCTAAAATTCAAATTTGTATGCAAGTAAAACTCAGGTTTTGCATGTGCATCGCCTTACTATTTTGCTTTGTAAGCGGTGCATTTGCGCAAAACGTTCGATTAACCGGTAAAGTAACCCAAAAATCAGATGGGCAGCCTTTACCCGGTGCATCAGTATCTATTAAAGGTACAACCACAGGTGCAATAACAGATGTAAATGGTAATTATTCGCTTAATATACCGCAGGTTGGCGCTACCATCGTAGTATCATTCCTGGGTATGGAAACCGCAGAAAAAACGGTGTCAAAAGGCGGCGTACTTGACTTTTCCTTGGAAGACAACGCGGCAAAGGCCCTGAATGAAGTAGTAGTGGTTGGTTACGGAACGCAAAAAATAACCAAAGTTTCGGGCGCCATATCAACAATAAAAGCATCAGACATCCAAAAACTAACCCCTACACGGGCAGAAGAAGCGCTGCAGGGGCAGGCAGCCGGCGTAAGCGTTATCCAAAGCGGTTCGCCGGGCTCAAAGCCTACGGTGCTGGTAAGGGGTATCCCATCATTTTCGGGTACCGACCCAACGGTAATTATCGATGGTGTGCAGCAAACTTTAACCGATTTTAACTCCATCAATCCAATTGATATCGAATCGATCAACGTGCTTAAAGATGCGGCTACAACAGCCATATATGGTGTACATGGGGGTAATGGTGTAATAGTAGTAACCACCAAAACCGGCAAAAAGAACCAGAAACCGCAAATTGCCCTAACCACCAATTACGGTATTCAGGAAGTAGCCCGCACAATTGGTGTATTAAATGCTTCTGAATATGGCGCTATTGTAAACGAAGGTAGCGTTACTTCGGGTGGCAGCGTGATATTTCCTGACCTGAGCACACTCGGCGTTGGTACCGATTGGCAAAAACAAATTTTCCATACCGCCCCCATGCAAACGTATAACTTATCGGCTACGGGCGGCAGCGAAAACGTGAACTATTTCCTGTCCGGCGGCTACCAAAGCCAGGGTGGTATTGTTGGGGGCATTGATAAATCGAGGTTTGACAGAGGGAACTTTACCGCGAACCTTAACTTCCAGCTAAGCAAAAAGTTAAAATTTACTATCAACGCAACCGATGTAATCCTTAAATCAAAAGGCATCCAGGAAAATTCTTTCAACAGCATCTTGGGTAGTGCGTTAAACTTTGATCCAACCGTACCCATTTATAATAACGTACCCAATACGGTAGGGAAATACGGCTTTAGTAACCATATTTTCTCGGAGGTTTATAACCCGCTTACCAAACTGGATAATACCTACAACACAAACACAGGCAACAAACTGTACGGCAAATTTGAATTGCAGTACGATGTATTTAAAGGCTTAACTTTAACCAGCAGGTTTGGCTACACCAAATATGATTCAAATGCAAAAACATTTACACCTCTTGTATTTTATGGCCCCCAGAACGTAGATAATACGATGAATGCCGACGGAACAACCGTTACCGGCATGCACAACAGCGTATCGCACGAAAAGGACAGCAACTTTAATTATTCTTGGGAAACCTATGGTAATTACAATTTTAACCTGGATAAAGACAATCATTTTGAAACTACCGCAGGTTTCTCGCTATACCGCACATCTGGCAACGCCGATGGGGCAAGCAGGCAGGATGTGCCTTATAACTCCTGGGAATTTGCCGATTTTACAGCCGCAACCGGCACAAATTCGGCTACAAATACCAATGCGCTTAGTGGCTACTACTACCAGTATTTCCGCCGGAATGTTTCGTACTTCGGTCGTGTAAACTACGATTATAAAGAAAAGTACCTGGCGTCGTTTGTGGCCCGTCGCGATGGTTCGTACGCTTTTGGTACCAATAATAAGTTCGGTAATTTCTACTCCGGTTCGTTGGGGTGGGTTGTAACAAGCGAAGACTTTTTTAAAGTTCCTTTTATTGATTATTTAAAAATCAGGGGTAGCTATGGCGCTATCGGTAACGAAAACGTTAGCCCGCAATATGTAAAAATTTCAACCGGCGGCCCTGATTACGGCCCAACTGCCAACAGTAATGGTTACAACTTTGATAATGTATTTTATCCGGGTTCAACTGTTGCATCGGCTGCCAATAACAGCTTGAAATGGGAGCGCCAGTTACAATCAAACGTAGGTTTTGATATTCATTTCTTTAACAGCAAACTTAATATCTCGGCAGATTACTACCAGAAAAAAGTAAACGGCTTATTATTTACGCCGAATGCTTCCTTATACCTGGGTACTGTGCCAATCCCTACAGCCAACATTGGCTCAACCAAAACTAACGGTTTTGATATCACCCTAAGCTATAATGAAACCTTAAACAAGGATTTTAAACTGGGTAATACGTTTACGTTTACTACAGCAAAAAACCTGGTAACCGCTACCAATACCGATAACAGCGCCAAAATATACGGAGGGGGCTATTTTAACGGTCAATCGCAAACAGTTACTGTGTTCCAGAAAGGCTTTACTCCCGGTTATTTTTATGGCTATAAAACGGATGGCCTGTTTCAAACTGCGGATGAAATTGCCAAAGCACCTACCCAGTCGGGCGCGCAACCTGGCGATATCCGTTATGTTGACATAAACAAAGACGGCAAGATAGACGCTAACGACCAAACCAAAATTGGTGACCCTTTCCCTAAATTCACCATCGGCTGGAATTTGAGTGCATCATACAAAGGCTTCGATTTTAGCGCCTTTACTTATGCATCTATCGGCAACGATATTTATAGGGCTTACGAGCGTAATGGAAACTATACCAATAAATTCCGCAGCGTACTGGCCAGGTGGACAGGCCCCGGAACTACCAACGATGCCCATAACCCAAGATACTCATTTACCGATCCTAACAGCAACATCCGCGTATCTGACAGGTATGTTGAGAACGGTTCATTTGTAAAGATTAAAAACCTGCAGCTGGGCTATACCTTTCCTAAATCAATAACCGGAAAGGTGTTTAACAGTGTGCGCCTATACGGCCAGGTTAAAAACGCTTTTGTAATAACCAAGTATACCGGTTATGATCCGGAAATATCAGGCGGCATCCTGGATACAGGTGTTGATCGTGGCGAATATCCGCAACCACGCATCTATTCATTTGGCCTTGATATCAAATTATAATCATTTAAATAGATCATATTACAATGAAGAAGAAATATATATTAATGAGTTTGGTTACCCTGGTTACCATACTTGCATCCTGCAAAAAGTTTGTGGATTACAATCCGCATGAAGATTTTGTGACAACGGAGCAGGACTATTTAAAATCGGAGACTGATTACCGCACCATGGTAATTAGCGCGTACTCGCCGTTACAATGGCTAAACCAGATGGTTCCCGTGGGCGATATCGCCTCAGATAATTCGGTAACCGGGGGCGAGAGCGCATCAGATGTGTTGTCGTTACAACAGATAGATGATTATACCAACACACCCATCAACTCAACCATGACCGATTTATGGCAGGTGGCCTACGAGGGTGTTAACCGGGCCAATTATTTAACCCAGTACAAGGATAAAAACCTGGCAGGCCAAACCATTACTTTTGCTGGTAAGGATGCCCTTTATGGCGAGATTTACTTTTTACGTGCTTACTACTATTTTTCGCTGGTACGCATGTTTGGCGATGTTCCCTTGTTTACCGACAAGCGTTTGGGCGTAACCGATTCACGTACTTTAAAAAGATCGCCTAAGGCTGATGTTTATAAAGCAATTGAGGCCGATTTGGCCAGTGCTATTGCTGCATTACCTGCTGTACAAACACAAAAAGGCCGCATTACCAAATATGCCGCGCAGGCGTTATTAGGTAAGGTTTACCTTTACGAAAACAAGTTTGATCAGGCAGCGTCAACATTAGAAACCGTAATTACCTCCAACGCTTTCTCGTTAGTGGCCGATTTTAATTCGATATTCCTGGCGGCCGGCGAAAACGGGTCTGAATCGGTATTCGAGATCCAATACACCAATGGATCGCCTTATTACAATTGGGGCGGTGTAACCCGGGGCCAGGGTAACTACTCGGTACAGCAATGCGGCATCCGTGGTTTAAACGGCAATATTCCGTATGCAGCCGGCTGGAGCACCAACCTGCCGTCGCAAAATTTAGCCTCGGCTTATTCCGCCGGCGATCAGCGTAAAGCGGTAACAACTTTTGATATCGAAGCCTACAAAAATGCCAATCCTGCATTAGGTATTACTTACCAGGTAGCGCCATATAAAAATACGGGCCTGTACAATGGTAAATACCTGCCCCGCAAAGGCGAAACATCTGGTCAGGTGGAGTTGAACTATTTAAACAACTTCCGTACTATCCGTTACGCCGAAGTGTTGCTGATGGCTGCTGAAGCCAACAACCGCGCTACCGCGCCCAACGATGTAAAGGCACAGGGGTACCTGAACCAGGTACGCCAGCGTGCATTTGGCGATGCTAACCACAATATCACCTTAACCGGCGCAGCGTTAAAACAGGCTATCTGGGACGAGAGAAGGCTGGAACTGGCTATGGAGGGCGACAGGTTTTTTGATTTGGTTAGAACAGGGCAGGCCGCCGCGAAAATTCCGGGCTTTAAAACGGGTAAAAACGAAGTATTTGCCATCCCGCAGTCAGAAGTGGATGTTTCGGGCTTAACACAAAACCCGGGATATTAATTCATTTAACTATTAAAACTAACGATCATGAATGCAAGAAAATATTTTTATAGCATAGCGTTATTACTGGCCGTTACCGCGGGTTGCAAAAAAGAATCATACACTGATACTTCTTTTGTAAACGGTATTACATCGCCTGCTAAGCTATCTGTCCTGTTTGATATTACGCAGGATAACTCGGGACTGGTAACCATTACGCCAAATGGCGAGGGAGCGGTATCATACGATGTTTATTATGGCGATGCGGGTAGTACTTACGTAAAAGTGCAGTCGGGTAAAAACGTACAGCACACTTATGCCGAAGGTAATTACACGGTTAAAATTGTAGGCCACGGCCTTAACGGTAAAACAACCGAATTTACCCAGCCGTTAACCGTGTCGTTCCGCGCTCCCGAAAACTTGAAAGCTACGGTAACTACATCGGGTTTAAGTATTAGCCTATCGGCATCTGCCACCTACGAAACCTTATTTAAGGTTTACTATGGCGATTCGACAGCGGTTAACCCCGAGCCTTTTAAGGCGTTTTTAGAAGGACAAACTTTAACCCACGCTTACGCCGGTGCAGGCGTGTACGTAGTTAGGGTTGTGGCACTTAGCGGCGGCGCGGCAACAACTACTTTGCTTGATACCATCAAAGTTGGCAAGCAAATAGATTTGCCGGTTACTTTTGATGATCCTAATTATGATTACACCATGAGCGATTTTGGTGGCAATCAATCATCTGTAGCGGCCGATCCGGCCAACCCGGCTAATAAAGTTTTAAAGGCCATTAAAACAGCCGGATCTGAAGTTTGGGCTGGTACCACCATTGGTACTTCCTTAGGTTTTGCATCTAAAATTCCTGTTACTGCGGCTTCATCAAAAATGAGCGTGCGGGTTTATTCGCCTGCGGCAGGATTGGATATCAAACTAAAAATTGAAGACCATACCAACGGCAACCACGCTGTTGAAACCGACGTTAAAACAACCGTTGCCAATAAATGGGAAACGCTGACATTCGACTTTAATTCGCCGGCCGCAGGCACGCCGGGATTAAACGCGGCGTATACTTATGACAAAGCATCATTGTTCTTCAACTTTGGCGTAAACGGCGATGGCAAGGCATATTATGCCGACGATTTGAAGTTTGTTCCATCGGCCCCTGCATTAACACAGATAAACCTGCCGGTTACATTTGATGATGCTACGGTTAACTATACCATGACCAATTTTGGCAACGACCAAACAACCGATGCCGTTGACCCAACCAACGCAGCTAATAAAGTAAAACTTACTACCAAGCCAAACGGTGCCGAAGTATGGGCGGGTGTAACCATTGGTACGCCAGCCGGGTTCCTTGCAAAAGTGCCCCTAACTGCAACAAGCAACAAAATGACAGTACGGGTTTACTCGCCGGCGGCTGGCATCGATATCAAATTGAAGCTGGAAGATCACACCAATGGCGCCAATTCGGTCGAAACGGATGTGTTAAGTACGGTGGCTAACGGCTGGGAAACGCTAACGTTTGATTTTACCAAAAACTCATCTGGTACACCTGCTGTTAATTATGGTACTACCTATGATAAGGCATCCATTTTCTTTGATTTTGGTACTGCAGGTAATGGTAAAAAATTCTATTGGGATGATGTGAAGATGGCCGCCTCCCGTCCTGAAGTTTTAGGTATCCCGCTCACTTTTGAATCAACTACATTAAGTTATGCATTTACCGATTTTAATGGCGGAACTGTAACTGTAATTGCCAACCCCAAATCATCGGGTATAAACACCAGTGCCAAAGTTGGTAAAATGGTTAAAAATCCTGGCGAAACCTATGGCGGTAGCTATATTACCTTACCAAACCCAATTGATTTTTCGACAAAGAAAACCTTTACCATGAAAGTTTACTCGCCAAGGGTAGGTGCAAAAGTATTGCTGAAAGTTGAAAACCTGACTGATGGCGGTACCAGCTTTGAAAAACAAGTGACTACCACCAAAGCCAATGAATGGGAAACGCTCACGTTTGATTACAGCACCATTAACACCGCAAAATCATACCAAAAAGTGGTACTGATATTTGATAACGGAACAAGTGGCGATGGATCTGCCAATTACACCTGGTTGTTTGATGATATTTCACTTAATTAATATTAACAGATCATGAAATTCAATATAAAATTAATCGCCATATTTTTTGCCGCTGCCGCGATAGTTTATAGCAGCTGTACAAAGCAAAAATATCAGTTCGGCAGTATCAAAACGCCGGCCGATCTTAAATTAACGGCAACCATTACCGGTGCCGACGCCGCAAACCCCGCCGGATCGGGTGCGGGTACTGTAGCTATAGCCGTAACTGCAAGCAACGCCATTACCTATAACATCGACTTTGGCGACGGCAACAAGCAAATTGTATCATCGGGCGTTATTACCTACAAATACAATAATCCTGGCACATTTGACTATACCATTACGGTGAATGCTGTTGGTACTGGTGGCGTAACGTCAACCATCAGCAAAAAAATAACAGTATATGTAGCCTATACCATTCCGCCGGCAATAGTTTCGGGCTTAACAGGCAGCTCATCGCGTACGTGGGTAACAGACAGAACAGCGCCCGGGCACGTAGGGGTAGGGCCAACCAATACGTTTACACCCGATTACTATGCAGCCTCGCCAAATCAGCGCGCCGATTGTTTGTACGACGACGAGATAACATTTACCAAAGATACCAATGGAAACATCATCATGACCATTGATAACAAGGGGCAATCATTTTTTATAGCGGCGTCAACCGCGCATTACGGGGTAAGCGGCAGCGATAATTGCTATGCTATTGATGAAACGGGCGCTAAAAAGCTGGTATTTATGGATGCTTCATCTGGCTCAAATTCAGGCAATTCAACCATGGTGCAATTTGTTGTGCCGGGTAACGGATTGATTAACTTTGGTACGGGCGGCAATACCTACGAGATCTTATCAATCAGCGATACCAATATATCGTTACGTAACATCGGTATCGACGGACTGGCATGGTATCAAAAATTAAAAGTTAAATAACCTGGATATGAAATTTTTAAAAGTCGTAATATTAATTCTACTGGTATCATCACTTGCCGCCTGCAGTAAAAAAAGCAGCGGTACCGGTACCCCCAATAATCCGCCCACCGGGTTGGATATGACATCAAACGTAAGCACCGATGCCAGTGGCAATGTAACTTTTAACGCTACTGCCACCAATGCAGTAAGTTATGAGTTTGATTTTGGCAATGGTGTTTTTCAAACATCTACATCAGGATCTGTAACCTATAAGTACCCGGCAGCGGGTACTTATACTGTAAAAGTTACTGCAAAAAGCAGCACAGGGCAAACAGCCGCAAAATCTATCCAGGTAACGGTTTCATTAACCGCAGACACCGGAGGCGGAACCGGGGCAGGTGCAACCTGGGCCGAAGAGTTCAATACCGATGGTGCGCCAAATTCGGCAATATGGGGGTATGATCTGGGTAACAATAATGGCTGGGGTAATAATGAGCTTGAATATTATACCAATCGGAGCGATAACGTTATCATATCGGGCGGCACGCTTAAGATAAAACTCAAAAAAGAGGATTATATGGGCAGCGCTTATACATCGGCAAGAATTTTGACGCTTAACAAGTTTTCGTTTAAATATGGTAAGATAGAAATAAGGGCCAAAATGCCTGCCGGCTCGGGTACGTGGCCTGCTATATGGGCAATGGGCGATGATATTTCCACTAATCCCTGGCCCGGCTGCGGCGAGATAGATATTGTGGAACACCTTGGCCGCGATTTGAATAAGATTTATGGTACGGTACATTATCCGGGCCATTCGGGCGGCAATTCTGTAGGAGGCACTACGGTCATTACAGGCGCCACTACCGATTTTCATAGGTATGCTATAGATTGGTCGGCAACGGCTATCAAATTTATGGTTGATGACGTAGTTTATTTTACCGTGCCTAATGACAACAGCTTGCCATTTAACCACAAATTTTTTATCATACTTAATGTGGCTATGGGGGGTAATTTTGGAGGCGCGGTTGATCCTGCATTTAACAACGCCCAGATGGAGGTTGATTATATCCGGCTTTACCAATAAGTTTAACTTGCAACGCCATTTACCTGCGCATAAAGCCTGGGTAGATGGTGTTGTAATTAATACGACAACTAATTAAAAATTCACTTAATCGTAATTTATGATAAACTATCGAAAGTATAGGTACTGTTTTTTACTTCCGCTTTGTGCTATCCTGATGCCAACAACACCCAGCTTTGCTCAAAAGAAAAAAGCGACATTAAAAACGGCAGAAAAAGTTGTTTTTTTCGACGATTTCTCGGGCAAAAAACTGGATCGGGGTAAATGGGGGGCCGAGATAACAGGTCAGCATAACAACAATGAATTGCAGGCTTATATAGATACTAACGCGACGGCATTCCTGGTAAACGGAACAGCTGCTGAAGGGGCAAGGAATGGCGCTTTGATAATAAGGCCACAATCGATGCCAGGCTTTAAAACAAAGGATGGACAAAATTTTGATTTTATATCGGCGCGGCTAACCACCGAAAATAAATTTGAGTTTACCTACGGCAAAGCGGAAGCAAGGATTAAACTTACAGATGGTGCCGGACTTTGGCCCGCCTGGTGGATGCTGGGCAAAGGTGCCTGGCCCGAATGCGGCGAAATTGACATTATGGAATACGTAGGCGAGAAGGATTGGGCAAGTGCTGCCGTGCACGGCCCCGGCTACTTTGGCGAAACCCCTTTTGTAAACCGGCAATATTTTACAGCAGGCAACGATGTTACCCAATGGCATACTTACGCCGTTGAATGGACACCCGATGCCCTGAATTTTATTTACGATGGCAAATTGATGTTCAGGGTAAATAAAAAAATGACAAATCATTACGGCAAGTGGGCGTTTGATACCAGGAAGTACCTTATCCTGAACTATGCTTTAGGTGGTGCTTATCCTGTAAAAATAAATGGTGTAATGTCGCCGTATAACGGTATGCCGGCATCGTCAGTAAATCTTGTTAAAAAAGGCGAAGCAAAAATGCTGGTTGATTGGGTTAGAGTAACTCAAAAAAAGTAACATTTATCAAAACGCTTTTTGAATTTAGAACCGGACTCGACAGCCGGTTTTTTTTGTGATTTGAAATTTAACAGGCGGTTCAGCTATAAGAAATGAAAAATTAAGTAGAAAATTTTACAATAAACCAAACCCTTTTGTTTATTGTACGTATAAAGGTTGAGAATTGATTTCTATAAGAACAGTGTTGTTGGCTATGTTATTGGTTGTAAATAATTTACCGGTTTAAGGATTTATTTAAACCAGACCTTATTATCATAAAGCTGAAACGAATAGATATTGAGGTTAATGAAGATCCGTCTACTTTTTTTTATTTTTTTACTTATTTCCCTGCGTGGCCTTTGTCAGTCATGCTCATTATCTGTATCCATAGCTTCTTCGGAGCCGGGCATATGTGCAGGCAATACCATTGATTTAACAGCTACGCCCGCTGGTGGTACCGGCAGTTATGATTATGCCTGGAGTACAGGCGAAAATGTTAACCCAATTCACGTAAACAAAGCAGGTAGTTATACGGTCACTGTTACCGATAAATCCTCGGGATGTACGGCCAGTAAAACAATTACGGTAAGCATTACGCCAACGCCTACAGCGCCTGTAATAACAGGTGGGGGTACAGTTTGCCAGGGTACAAGCGCCCATCTTCAGATTACATCGGCAGGTGATAGTTTTCAATGGTATACGCAGGCGGCAGGCGGCAGTCCTTTTCATACAGGCACCAGTTACGATACGCCTCCCGTTAACGGCTTTTCAGCTTACTATGTTGAAACTACTACTGCCGGCTGTACAAGCGCCCGGGTTACTGTTTCTGTTAACGTTTTAGGCAGACCGGTAGCCCACAGTGTTAAAGCCTGTGCAGGTAGCCCGGTTACGCTATCGGTAAGCAACGGTGATAATTATAGCTGGTATACCTCAAACACGTCAACAAATGTTGTTAATACCGGCCCAACGCTTACCATAGCATCATTAAATCAATCAGTAACTTATTTTGTATCTTCAACTGTTAACGGTTGCACAAGCCAGCGTACCGCTGTATCAGCCACGGTAACCTCGGCGCCGCAATCACCCACGGTTAACAGCAACAATTCGGTATGTTCAGGTTCGGTCATCACTTTACACGCCGATTCGCCATCCGGCGTTGTTGATTGGTTTGATACACCAACCGGCGGCACCCCTTTAATATCAAGCCCGGATTATACAACACCGGCGCTTACTGCCAATACCACCTACTACGTACAAAGCACGTTAAACGATTGCCAAAGTGCCCGTGTACCGGTTAATGTTACGGTAACACCTATACCCGCAGCCCCACCGCAACAAACCGTAAATAGCTGTTATAACAGCAGCGCACACCTAACAGCGGGCACATCAGGCACCTACCAATGGTATGCCGATGCGGATGGCAAACACTTTTTAAAACAAGGCCTTACCTATGATACCCCACCATTAACCCAGGATATTACTTACTATCTTATGGCCGTTAATTCAGGCTGTAATAGCACGCTTAGCCCGGTAAATGTTGTGGTTGCGCCGCTTGTTCCGGCACCATCGGTATTAAACCCACCCATTACCTGTTACGGTTCCACAGCCGAGCTTACCGCTACCGCTCCCGGAGGCACCTACCAATGGTTTGCAACCGCTACCGATAATAACGCATTGCCGGTTACCGAGAACGGAAAATTCACAACACCGGCGTTAACCACTACCACTACCTATTATGTGCAAACTGTAGTAGGGCAGTGTACAAGCGCCCGTACTGCGGTAAAAGTACCTGTATTAAGCCAGGTAACCCCACCCGTAGTACATGATACCAGCACTTGCTCAGGAACCCCGGTAACCCTGACAGCAAGCGGGCCCGCCGGAAATTATGCATGGTATGATAGCAGTAATACGCTCCTTCAGATTGGGCAAACATTTACTACCCCGGCGTTAACATCTACCACTACATACACCGTACAAGTTACCGTTAATGGTTGCAGCAGCGCTCCTGCTCCGGTAAAGGTGACGGTTACACCATTGCCGCAATCGCCGGTAGCCGGGCCGTCGCCTACAATTTGTCCGGGTACTACAGCCAATCTTACAGCCAGCGTACCCGCGGGCGAAAGTATCGATTGGTATGCAGTACCCTCCGGAGGTGTATCTTTGCATACAGGAAACAGTTATACAACGCCGCAATTATCTGCCAATACAACTTATTATCTGCAAAGTACATCGGGGGCTTGCACCAGCACGCGCACCCCAATTACAGTTACTGTTGATAACAGCGGTACTACGTTTACCTATTCATCGTCAACATTTGCAACAACAGGCGCAAATCCAACGCCGGCTATTATCAACCCATCTGGCGGTGGTACTTTCAGCGCACCTTCAGGCGTAGTGTTTGTAAGTACTACAACAGGGCAAATTAATATAGGCGCAAGTACTCCCGGGACCTATAAAATAGTTTATACCAGTAGCGGTACTTGTTCGGGCACTTATTCGGTTACTATAACTATTACCGATAATCCTCTTACTACTTTTACATATAATACCCCTGTTTGTAAAGCCGGGACCAACCCTAAACCCCAGTTTGCAGCTGGTGCCAGCGCCGGTGTTTTCACAGCATCGCCCGCCGGATTAACCTTTGTAGACAAATTCACCGGCGAAATAGATTTAAAAAATACCAGCAAGGGAACATATACTGTGCAAAACACTATACCACCCAGCGGCGGTTTTGCTGGCGATTCATCGACTTTTAAAATTACCATTGATGACGCCGTTGTAATTACCGCGGGGAGCAATCAGAGCGTGCCGCTAAATACGCCGGTTACTTTAAATGGCAGTATAACCGGTGCATCAGGAGGCACCTGGTCTGGTGGCGCAGGACAATTTTCTGATGTGAATGACCTCCACGCCGTTTATACTCCTGCAAATAACGAAAGCAAGGCTGTGCTAACCTTACTTTCAAATAAGCCTGCCGGGGCGTGTAATGCAGTATCGGCAACGGTAACCATTTTGTTTAACACGCCTCCGCCGGCGCCTACTGCCCAAGATGCCCAGATTTGCACCGGCAGCAGCACCACGCTAACGGCTACAGCACCCGGGGGAACCTATAATTGGTTTACCATAGCTAATGGTGGCTCATCAATAAAACAAGGTGCAAGTTATACCACTCCCGCACTTACGGCTACTACCACTTATTATGTGCAAACTACTGTAAACGGGCTCTCAAGTCCGCGTACAGCTGTAACGGTAAGTATTTTTGACCAACCACCAACGCCCACAACCTCTGCAGATACGCTTGTTATTTGCGCCGGAGGTACAGCAAAATTTATTGCAGGCGGCTCCGTCGGAAACTACCAATGGTTTAACGAAAGCGGGCAAACCGTGGCCACAGGCAACACGCTTACAACATCACCATTAAACACCAGCACATTTTATAATGTACAAAGTACAGTAGGGCAATGCGTAAGCGCTATGAAAAAGGTAGTTGTTATAGTTAACTCAATACCTTACATTACCAGCGCCTCAAGCGGTTTTATCTGCAGCGGCAACCCTTTAAATTATACCATAACGGCCAATTTGCCAAATGCTACATTTAGCTGGGGGCGGGCGGCTGTAGCCGGTATTAGTAACCCGGCAGTTTCAAACCAATCCAGCGCTTTAATTTCCGAAACGTTAATAAATACCACGGCCAATCCAATAAATGTAACCTACGCAATCACACCAACAGGTGGCACATGTTCAGGTACGCCTATTAATTATGTTGTTACAGTTTACCCTACACCAGTGATAACCAGTTCTGCAAAGGATACAATTTGCAATGGTACCTCTGCCAATTACACTATAAAATTTAGCACGGCCAATACTTCATTTAGCTGGAGTAGGGCTGCAGTGCCCGGCATTACCAATAACGCGGTGAACGGCCAGGCTTCAAATGTTATCAGGGAAGTTTTATACAATACCAATACTACCCCGGTTGATGTTGTATACACCATTAGCTATAAAACCAACGATTGTGATGGGGCGCCATTCAGTTGGGTGGTTACTGTTAACCCGGCACTTAATATTACCAGCGATACCACATCCCTGGCATGTAACAAAACACCACAAAATTATACCATAACATCCAATGTACCCATCGCAACGTTTACCTGGAGCAGGGCAGCAGTGCCGGGCATTAGCAATCCGGCGGCTACCGGTAACACCGCGTTGATTGATGAGGCCTTAACAAACACTACAACATCGGCTGTGACCGTTAATTATATTTTAACACCGATTGCCTATGGTTGCTCCGGCCTCCCATTTACGCATCCGGTAACAGTTAACCCCAAACCCAACGTGCCACAGGCTAACAGCAATTCGCCGGTGTGCCTGGGCAATACCATTAATTTACGTACCCCATCGTTAGCAGGCGCTACATATATGTGGACAGGGCCTAACGGTTATTCATCAACATCGCAAAACCCGGATATCCCGGCTACTGCGGCAAGCGCTGGTACTTATAACTTATTTGTTACTGTTGCCGGGTGTACAAGCGATGCCGGTGTTACCACTGTGCAGGTAAACCAGCCGCCACTTGCCGAGGCTACGGGCCCGCTGCTGGTTTGTGTTAACGCTACGTCAATTCCACTTAAAGGGTCGGTAACTGGTGGTACTACAACCGGTATCTGGTCGTCAAGCAACCCGAAAGGGAAATTTTTGCCATCGTCTACAACTATCGATAATGTGCAGTACATCCCATCGCCAGAAGAAAAGGCTACAGGTAAGGTTACCATAACCTTGTCATCTACCAGCAAGGACGATTGTACAATATCAACCTCAACCCTAAATATTGTATATGGGCAGGAGCCTGGCGCCGATGCCGGTAAGGATCAGAATGTTTGCTCGCAGGATCAATTGGTACAATTGGCCGGAAAGATCCTGGTGCCCGGTGGTACAGGTTCCTGGAGTACGGCCAAAGGCGACGGTCATTTTAATTCAGGCAACCAGGCCAACGCGTCATATTCACCGGGGGCTAACGACAGAAAGAATGGTTCTGTTATCTTAACTTTTAACGTCAATAATTCCGGTCAATGCTATACACCGTCTGATTCAGTTAAAATAACATTCTTTGGCCCTCCGGTGCTCACTACCGAAAAAACAAGGTATGTGTTGAAAGATAAAACGATTACGCTGCATCCGTCGGTAAATGACAACACAGTTGCATATTTATGGTCGCCCAATTATAATATCAGCGATATCCATGCAAAAGAGCCGGTAATAACCGGTAGCGTAGATACCACGTATACATTAACCATTACTGATAGCCTGGGTTGTGTAACTACCGGTACAACTCATATTGTGGTATCGCCAACACTTTCGGTATCCAATGCTTTCTCGCCCAATGGCGATGGCACCAATGATACCTGGGAGATAATAGGTCTGGTAGCCTACGAAAATTCGACTGTAGATGTGTTTAATCGTTACGGTACCCTGATATTCCATTCCAAAGGCTACGGTCTGCCATGGGACGGTAAATCAAACGGCCAGCCGGTACCAGTTGGCGTTTATTACTATATTGTAGATACCAAAATGAATGGGCAACGGTTTACGGGATATGTTACGGTTTTGCGGTGATCTGAGGTCTGTGATAGATTATATTAAGATGGTTAAAACAAACACGTCAGATTTTTTTTTTACACCACACACCACACACCACAGATCAACCTAAAATCCCAAGCAGATCAGTCTTCGACATGGATTGTAAGAAGGAGCCGTCGGTATTAACCAGGTTATCGGCCAGGCTGCGTTTAAAGTCCTGCATCTGCATAATTTTTTCTTCCACGGTATCGGGGCAAATCATCCTTACCGCTACCACGTGCTTGTTTTGACCTATACGGTGCGACCTGTCGATCGCCTGGTTTTCAACGGCGGGGTTCCACCAGGGGTCCACCAGGTATACGTAATCGGCTTCGGTTAAATTAAGGCCGGTACCACCTGCTTTCAGGCTGATGAGGAATACGCTGATCTTCGGGTTGTTTTGAAATTCGTTCACCGCGGCCTCGCGGTTACGGGTACTGCCCGTGAGCCAGCTGAATTCAATTTTGCGGCTCACCAATTCTTTTTTGATGAGTTCCAGCATCGATACAAATTGCGAGAATACCAGTATTTTATGCTGATGTTGTTTGCTCTCAATCTGCTCAATCAGCATATCAATCTTAGCCGATTCATTCCCCGGCAATTTCTCGCCCTCAATAAGTAAGGGCGAATCACAGATCTGCCTCAATTTGGTTAACCCCTTAAGTACATTCATCGGCGTTTTTCGCAACTCGTCGCTGGTGGTGGCCGAGATGTATTCGCGGAATTCCTTCTCGTAAGCATCGTAAATTTTGCGTTGCTGCTCCTTCATTTCGCAGTACAAAACCATCTCGGTTTTTTCGGGCAGTTCGGCTGCTACCTGTTGTTTGGTGCGGCGCAAAACAAAGGGTTTTATTTTATGCTGCAATTCGGCGGCGCGTTTGTGGCTTTTAAACTTATCTATCGGCACTGCGTAGATATCTTTAAAATATTGCTTTGTACCCAACAAACCCGGGCA
The DNA here is from genome assembly GCF_056402115.1 of Mucilaginibacter sp. P4_C11. Classification (NCBI taxonomy): domain Bacteria; kingdom Pseudomonadati; phylum Bacteroidota; class Sphingobacteriia; order Sphingobacteriales; family Sphingobacteriaceae; genus Mucilaginibacter; species Mucilaginibacter sp. P4_C11. Next base: position 94,662 of record NZ_JBFUIA010000020.1, read on the forward strand.
GGCGAAGGATAGCTGCCCGTAAATATCGAAGGTGTTATTTTCGATAGGGGTGCCGGTAATGGTTATCCGGTTGCGCGATTTTAACAAACGAGCCGCTTTATACCGTTGCGAATCGGGGTTTTTGATCTGCTGCGATTCGTCAAGGAAAACGTAGTTAAACTGGTAATGCTTTAAAAAGTTAATATCGGCCAGCAAGGTACCATACGATGTCAGGATAATTTCGTAGCCATCAAAATCGGCCGTGCTTTTTATCCTGTCGGCACCGTAAATGGTGTGCATCCTGATGGATGGGGCAAACTTTTTAACCTCGGCCTGCCAGTTAAAAATGATAGACGTAGGTACTACCAGCAAATTGGTATTGTGTTCCCTTTTTTTGCGTTGCGATAATATGAACGCGATGATCTGCATGGTTTTACCCAGGCCCATATCATCGGCAAGGCATCCGCCAAAATTGAAATCATCCAAAAAGTTGAGCCAGTTTAAGCCCTGCTGCTGGTAAGGGCGAAGCGTAGCCTTCAAATCTGCCGAAACCTCCACATGCGCTATCTTGTCAAAATTGGCTAACTTTTCACGATAGGTATATAACTCGGCTTTCACTTCTTCGTCCATTACCTGCTGGTCAAACAGTTCGGCAATGGCGGTATAATTTATTTTGTGGATACTTAAAATGTCCTCGTCGGTTACTTCGCCGGCGTTAAAGTATTTGGTAAATTTTTCTATCCAATCCAAAGGTAAAATGCCCAGGGTGCCGTCGTCAAGTTGTATGTATTTGCTTTTGTTGCGCACCGCTTTTTGTACCCGTTTTAGGCTGGTTTTGGTTTTTCCAAAGCGAATGCCTATTTCGGTATTAAACCAGTTGATGCCACTTAACACCCTGATGGTGATATTCACCTTGTTTGGGTTTAGCTTATTGCCCTCCAGTTCGTTAAAGCCTAAAACGGTAATGCCATGCTGACGCCAGTCTTCAAATACATTTAAAAACCACTCTTCCTGTAAAAAATGCCTTTTGTGCAGGTAAAAATAATGCAGGTCGTTGTCCAGTTGTTCTTCAAAATAAGGGTGCTGCCTTACCAATAAGGCGGTTAGGGCTATTTCGGCATCGTCGTCGCGTTTCACAATAAATTCGTTGCCTTTATGGTCAAGCCCGTGAATGGTGCGTTTGGTGCGTACGGGAATTTCGGCCTCGCCGTAGCGCATTACGGGAATAATCATCACATGGCTGCCAAAATCCGACAGGTAAATGATCTGTTCTGTTTCGGCGTCAAAGCCCTGTTGCTTTAACTGGGCCTGCGTGGCCGGTTTTATATGCTGATAGGCAATGCTGATCCTGTCTTCCAGTTTGGTGAGCAGTTGCGTTTTAAACTCCTTGTATTTGGAGTGATGGATAAGCAGGTTCTCGGGCCGTTTGCGCATGAGGTCGATAATGCCCAATAGCTGAAGGTTATCGGCCAGGTAAAGCCTATCCTTTGCCAAAATAAAATAACCGAACCGGATGCCCAGGTCTTTAAGCTGATGCACCTCGCCATCAATTTTAAGCTGGCCCGAAAATTCATAAAAAGGCCCGCGCGGTTTAATATCCAGGTTTACGTTTTGCGGCAGCAAGCCCACCTTAACCGGCACTATGGATGATGCCGTAATATTATCAGATACCTCGGTGTTGTGGTAATAAAAATCGTATTGCAGCGGATTTTTGATAATTGCCTTCAAAGCCAATATATCGGCTGCCGACCGTTTACTGTTAATATGGTTTTGAAACTTATTTATCCCCGTAAAAAACTTGATCTGCTCATGGTCGTCGGTACTCCATATCTGGTCTAACGGGTTTATCGGCGTAAGCGGGTTTTTAATTTTGCCTTCTTTGGTAATTTGCGCGCTGTACAGCTCCACAAACAGGTATTTATAGTACTTGTGCTGTTTTAATACAATACACATTGATTGGCCGGTATTGCCATCTGCCTTATCGGTAATTGCCGCATCGGGGGGCAGCAGCATTTCGCCGTACTGGGCCAGGCTATCTTTGGTAACCGGGATAAGCGAGGGCAGGCGCGGAACAATTACCGACTGTTTATCGGTATACATCACCTTCAAAAAAGCATCCAGGTCGGGCTCATTTTCCAGGCCGTAATCCAGGGCAACTTTCCGTAGTTTTTCGTCGCGCAGGCGGGCATCAAAATAGATGCGCAGCTCGTTCTTTTTAGTAATGGCGGTAACTACTGCCGTTTGATGTGCGCAAAGCCTGCCGTGGCTGGCATTACAGTCACAGGTTAACACCAGCTGGCTGTTGTTTTGCACTACGTTAACCTCCGGAAAGTTATCGCCATCAAACTCATGGTAAAACACGCCGCTGTCAATGTCGATAACCTCGGGCACTATCTGTTTATAATAGGAGGGATGATTATCAAAACCATCGCCCGACCGCTGGAGTATAGCGGTATCGGTAATGGCCGCAAAAGGCAAATCTAAAATATAAGTATGGCCCTCATGCTCATCATCCTCATAAATAGCTACGGTATCCAATATAATTCCCCCGGTGTGTTTTGGGTAAATATCTTAACAATTGCCGAAAGTAGGAGTATGCGTGTGATGAATTTTTGATAACAACATTGTCATAAATATTGCGCGTGCTGAACGTGCTGTCAGATTCTCTAACCTCGGACGACTATGCCTGTAGTCTCCAGATTACAGGATAATAAGGATTATGGATGCATAATTAATAACAGAAGACAGTAAAGCTATCTGATGTTGGATGGTTTCAAATCATAATGTTATCTTTAGCACAATCAAATCTTATCATGAAGTATTGTTTTTTTATATCCGCATTAATGTTGATGGCCGCGCTATCATGTAAAAAGTCGGCTGCGCCGGTTGTTGTTCCACAGCCCAATTATGGCAAGGTGAAAATTGGGCGTAACGATTACAGGACTGTAGTGATAGGAAAGCAAACATGGACAGAACAAAGCTTTCATTACTGGTACGATCCTGTAGATGGCCCGTATGGGAGTAATTCTGATGGTTACTACGTAACACTATCAAATAGACCCGATACTTTGCCAGACGGGTGGCGGGTAGCCACCGTTGCCGATTTTAATAAGCTAACCGCTAATTTTAAATATACGACAGATTTTAGAGGAAACAATGTAGCAGTTGCCGGTGGTGGTATCGAACAAATTTGTGGTAATTTTCAATGGACCACCACAGAGGGTACAAATGCATTATTTTTTAACGGTCAGCCTTCTGGCTACGTTATGAGGCCTCAGACCGCCGATGGCGGTATGCACGACAAAACCAGCGGTTATTATCTTGCCGCTAAATACGTGGGCGACCGCGATTATCATAACGTATTGTTGTACAAGTTAAACCCCAAATATGCAGGCATTGTTAGTGTAAATGATGGTACCGATAGTATAGCCACCGCGCTTATGCGTTTTGTAAAGGATAATTAATGATAGATTAGGTAAAATAGTTTTAGGCCGAGTTCTATTGATTAAAGATAGGTTCGGATCGAACAGCGGGTTTAATTGCCAGCGGTTTGCTTAACAAAATAATAATCGATGCTTTTGCCATCACCAGAAATGGTGGCTTTCAATTTTCCATCGGTAAGTGTGTACGTTATCTTTTTAGGGAAATCATGTTCAGGGTTTTCGCATACAAAACTATGATCGGTTATGTTGCTGGCTTTAAAATAAACGGGTGCGGCATTCTCGGCTACGTCGCCTACGTAAAAAATAGCGTTGTCTTTAATCACCAGCTGCAGTTTTTCTATCACGGTAGTATCCGCACCCTTCAAAGTAATACCTTTGCCTATGAGTCTTGTAGATGAAGCTATGCTCCAGGTTTCAGTACCCGTTTTTCCGGGTTTCATTCCGGTGCGTATCCAGGTGCCGATAATCCAGTTAAGTTTTTTAAAATCATGGTTCACATCCTGGCAAAAAGCAGTGTTAACAAAAAAGATCAGCAGTAATACTAACAACGATGGTTTCATGATGGCGAGGATTTGAACAAATATAGGTACTGCCGGTGTATTTTGGTAATAACTGATATAACCACATCCTCAAGAATTTAATATTATCAATATATTATTTAAAAGCATTTCACTTGCCAATATTTTAATTTTCTTCCTATTTTTAAAACCTAAACATTCACAACAAATAATACCGTTTTGCAGCTAACAGAAGACCAGATATACGCCCTTGCGCCCGATGAAGCTTCAAAAAAAGCGGGGCGCGATTTGGCCGGTCCGGCTAAATGGGTTACCAAAGGCATTAATGAACTGGCCCTTTGGGGCGAATGCCAGGGCAGCGGCAGCAAGCCTTACCAAACCCAGGTTGATTTAACTTCCATTGCCTTTAAATGTTCGTGCCCAAGCCGCAAGTTTCCGTGTAAACATGGTTTGGGGCTGTTGCTTTTATGTGCCCGGCAGCCTGTATTATTTACCAATGGCGATATGCCGGCCTGGGTAAGCGACTGGATTAGCAAACGATCTGAAAAAGAAGAAAAGAAGGTTGAGAAAGCCGAAAAGCCCGTTGATGAAAATGCACAGGCCAAACGGCAGCAGGCACGGGAGCAAAAAGTAAGCGGCGGCATAGCCGAATTACTGGTTTGGATAAAAGATATTGTGCGCGGCGGCATTTTAACCATGCCCGAAAAAGGAGCCGGCTTTTGGGAAAACATGGCACGCCGCATGGTTGATGCCCAGGCCGGCGGCTTAGCCGGAATGGTGCGCGCATTGGCTACCACTAATTTTTGGAACGAAGGCTGGCAAAGCAGCTTTATGGATAAACTGCTGCAATTGTACCTGGTGGCCGAAAGTTACCAGCACTTAGCCAATATTAATCCCTTATTGCAACAAGACATCCGCACCGCTATTGGGTTTACCACCAACCAGGAGGAGTTGAAACAGCAAACGGGCGTTACGGATACCTGGCTGGTGATTGGCAAGGATAGCCGCGATGAACAGCAGCTTACTGTGGAGCAAAACTGGCTTTATGGCATTAAAACCAATCAATACGCGTTGGTGCTGCAGTTTATAGCAAGGGGGCAGTTTGGGCAGATGGCTTTAAGCCCCGGCATGTTTTTAGAGGCCGAGCTGGCTTATTTCCCATCGGCGGTGCCTTACCGGGCAATTATTAAAAATTACAATGCGTTAAAGCCGGTTGATTTGGCCGCGATACAAAGTTATAGCGGCTGGCAGCAGGTGGCAGGGCAGGAGTCGGACCTGAACAGCCGTTTGCCTTTCAGGGGCGAGATGCCTTTTGTGGTGGCCGGGCTAAAGCCGGTGCTGTATCATAAACAATGGTGGTTGCAGGACCAGGAGGGCTGCCTGTGCAGAATTGCACCTGCTTATCAAAATATATGGCAACTGATGGCCATAAGCGGCGGCGAGGCACTGACCATGACTGTTATTGGGAAAGAAAATGAGTACCGTCCGCTTGGGGTTTGGCATCAAAATAATTATAAAGCTATCTGATGAAGGCCTGGGAACACGTTATAAATGCCGCCATGCTGGGCACCGATAAACCCATGCCGGGCAATGCCGATTTGCCGGAGGAGATAGCCATTGTTGCTAACGCAATTGATAGCGCCGACACTTTAGATAAAGAAGCAAAATACCTGCAAAAAGCAGCTTTAATATACAATTACAGGCAATGTGGTTTTACCCCACTGCAAAAACAAGACCTACCGCAAACCGTAGCACAGCCAGAAACAAAGCCATATTGTGCTGAAAAAGCGGCCAGCGTTTTAAACGCCATACTCGACGAAAACAACGATGCCTTACTGGAACTTTGGCTAAACTTATGCCACAAAGCCGGGCAATTATCTTTGCCTGATGTTTTGCCTGTATTGTTGGAGAAAGCCGAAAAAGATAAATCATTAAGACCCTTAATAACTGAATGCAGCGGAAACCGCGGCCTTTGGCTAAGTAAGCTGAACCCCGCCTGGGATTATTTTAGCGTATTGCCGGATGAAGATATTTGGCAAACCGGCAATCCGGCCGACAGGGCGGAAGTACTCAGGAAGGTGAGACAAAGCGATCCCCAAAAAGCACTGGAATGGTTACAGCAAACCTGGGAGCAGGAAAACGCGGTAAGCAAAGTGGAGCTGTTGAAAGTTTTGAAAACAAACAGCAGCCCGGCCGATTTACCCTGGCTGGAAACTTTGTTGGCCGAGAAAGGGCAGAAGGTGAAAGAGGAAGCTTTGACTTTGCTGAAGCATATTCCCGGCTCGTCTATCGTAAAACAATACGAGGATTTGCTGGCAAAAGCTGTCACCCTGAAAAAGGAAAAGGCCATGCTGGGGATGATGACCAAAATCTCTATCCGGCAGGAATTACCGGCAACGGTTGATGAAAGCATTTTTAAATCGGGGATAGAAAAACTGGCCGGGCAAAAAAGTTCTGTAAATGATGAAGGCTATATCATTTACCAATTGATGGCTTCCGTACCGCCTTCGTTTTGGGAAAAACAGTTTGATGCCACGCCCGAGCAGGTGGTGGGCTATTTTGAAAAATATGCAGTATCGCAAATTGGTGCTTTGGCTAAGGCCGTTATCAGGTTTAATGCTGATAGCTGGATCCCATATTTTTTTTACAAGGCCGAGATTCATCCCGAATTTGTGAATAAACTACCCGTACAGCAGCGCGATAAATACCTTTTTATGTTTATGGACAATGATGCCCCTAATACCGTACAAATAGCGTTACGTTGCCAGCAAGAATGGGGAATTGAGTTTGCAAAAGCAGCGCTTGTACATATGGTTGCCTATCCTTATCAATATAACCGTGGCGATTTTGGCCGGATGATCAGGCTGATTCCGGTGGGCATCCTGGACCACCTGGAAAGGATAGTGCCCAAAGATTTGAACCACCAGGCTCCCTGGGATAAAAACAAAAATTACTTAATTAAATTACTCGGCTTAAAGCAACAAACGCTGCAGGCCTTTAACGATAAAATAATTTAACATGTCACAGATCTTACGTCAGCATGCAGAGCAATTATTTGCACAGGAACTGGAAGAACTTAAAAAGCAGGATTCGGAGAAGCGCCCGGTAAACTGGGTACTATCGCCGCAGGCCGTGGTTACCTACCTGATGGGCGGTAAACTTAAAAACGGTTTCGAGGTATCGCCAAAATACATCGGCAATCGCCGCTTAATGGAAATTGCGGTAGCAACCTTAACTACCGACCGTGCCCTGTTGCTTTACGGCTTGCCCGGAACCGCCAAAAGCTGGGTAAGCGAGCATTTAGCGGCAGGCGTAAGCGGAGATTCGACCCTAATTATACAGGGAACTGCTGGGACAAGCGAAGAATCTGTACGTTACGGCTGGAATTATGCCCGCCTGATAGCGCAAGGCCCAACAGAAGAAGCACTGGTAGAAACACCCGTAATGCGTGCCATGAAGGACGGTAAAATAGTGCGTTTGGAAGAACTTACCCGCATTGGCGCCGATGTACAGGATACACTGATCACCATCCTGTCCGAAAAAACATTGCCCGTTCCCGAACTGAATATGGAAGTGCAGGCCGTAAAAGGCTTTAACGTAATTGCCACCGCCAATAACCGCGATAAGGGCGTAAACGAATTATCAAGCGCGCTAAAGCGCCGTTTTAATACAGTGATTTTGCCCTTGCCCGATACCATTGAAGAAGAAATTGACATTGTGCGCCGCCGGGTAGAGAGCTTTGAAAAAGTAATGGAGATGCCTGCCGAGCCACCGGCCTTGCAGGAGATCCGCCGGATAGTGACCATTTTCCGTGAATTGCGCAGCGGGGTTACTTTGGACGGTAAAACAAAAATTAAAGTGCCATCGGGCACGCTAAGCACAGCCGAAGCAATTTCGGTAGTGAACAGTGGGTTATCCATGGCCGCCTATTTCGGCGACGGGCAAATCAAGGCCGCCGATTTGGCTGCAAGCATCATCGGTTCGGTAATTAAAGACCCCGTGCAGGACAAACTGGTTTGGCAGGAGTACCTGGAAACCGTTGTAAAGCCACGCAACGATTGGAGCGATATTTACCGCGCCTGCCGGGATTTGTAAAGCCGAAAGCTTAAGGCGGAAGGCTGAAAGCTTTTAGCTGCGTCCTTAATAATTTGATTTGTTTACGATGAGGTTGAAAATTAACCAATGGGAGTAAGTATTTTAGGTATCAGGCACCATGGCCCCGGTTCGGCACGGAATGTGAAGGCGTTCCTGGAATCGGTAAAGCCAGATATTGTGTTGGTTGAAGGTCCGCCGGAAGCCGATGCCATGCTGCAATGGGTGGGGCACGAGGGTTTAAAACCTCCCGTGGCTTTGCTGTGCTTTCAGCCCGACGATTCGCGGCGATCGGTATTTTATCCCTTTGCCAGTTTTTCGCCGGAGTGGCAGGCCATACTTTACGCTAAAAAGAATAATATCCACGTAAGGTTTATGGATTTGCCGGCCGGCAACCAGATGCTGGTAGAAAAAGAGCGTGCCGTTGTAATCCCGGATACAGACCCCGATAAAGATGCGATAAACTCCGATGCGCAGCCTTTCGAAAATCTGTATAAAACCCCGATAAGCTATTTATCGGATGCCGCCGGCTTTGCCGACGATGAAAAATGGTGGGAGCAGATGTTTGAATACCGCTCAAACAACGATGATGTATTTGACGCCGTAGCCGAAGCCATGCAGGCCCTGCGCGAAGGCCTGCCCCAAAAAGATAAAAAACTGGAGCAACTGCGCGAAGCTTATATGCGCCGCACCATCCGCCAGGCCGAAAAGGAGATGTTCCATACCATCGCCGTTATTTGTGGTGCCTGGCATGTTCCCGCGCTGCAAGGTAAATCGTCGCAAAAAGATGATAACGAACTGTTAAAAGGCCTGCCCAAAGTAAAAACTGAATGCACCTGGATTCCCTGGACGTTTAACCGCCTGAGCTTTAACAGCGGCTATGGGGCGGGTATCAACTCGCCCGGATGGTACAACCATGTTTGGCATCATCCTACGGATGACGGCACTTTGTGGATGGCCCATGTTGCCCAATTGTTTCGCAAGCAGCAGATGGATACGTCGGTTGCCCACATCATTGAAGCAGTGCGTTTAGCAGGCTCTTTAGCCTCCTTACGTGGCCTGCCAAAGGTTGGGTTGGAGGAACTGAACGAGGCAACCCTGAGTGTATTATGTAACGGCGAAAGTATTTTGCTGAAACTGGTGCATGAAGAGCTGATTGTTGGCCACCAGATAGGCGAGGTGCCGGTGGATATTCCCAAGCCGCCGCTACAGTTAGATATTGAAAAACTGCAAAAGAAACTCCGGCTCCCGGCCACTGCCGATTACAAAGATTACACCCTGGACCTCCGTAAGGATACCGACCTGGAACGAAGCGTGTTTTTACACCGCCTGTTGTTGTTAGGAATTGATTGGGGCCGCCAGCAATATATCACCGGCAAGGGCACCTTCAAAGAACAATGGCGCCTGCAATGGGATCCCGGTTATTCGGTAGATATTATCGAGCGGGGCAACCTGGGCAACACCGTTGCTGAGGCCGCTGCAGCCAACGTGCTCAACCGCGCCACCGAGGCAAAAGAACTCAATGAAATCAGCGACCTGCTTGAAAAAAGCATCCCTGCTGAATTACCCGGGGCGATTGAGTCGCTGATTACCCGGCTAAACGATTTAGCAGCCGCCTCGGCCGATGTAATCCAGCTAATGGAAGTAGGTCCCGGGCTTATTACGGTGGCCCGTTACGGTAACGTGCGCAAAACGGATGCTACGATGGTATTGACTATCATCAGCAGCATTATCACCCGTATTTGCATCAGCCTGCCCAGCGCCTGTGTTGCCATTGATGAAGACGCCGCCCAAAAACTACTGGAACTATTTTACAAACTGAACGACGGCATTAACCTGTTACAGGACACCGATATCACCGCCCTTTGGCAACAAACCTTGCGGGTGATAGCCGGTAATAAAAATACCTCGCCGGTAATTGGGGGCTACAGTACCCGCCTGTTGAATGACGGTAAATTATTAGAGGGCGAACAGTTGATGCAGTACTTCGGTTATGCCATGTCGTCGGCAACCGCGCCGGATATTGCGGCCGCCTGGCTCGAAGGATTTTTAAAAGGCAGCGGAACTTTGTTGTTACTCGATCTGGATCTTTGGCAGGTGATAGACAACTGGGTGTCAGGTTTGACGGATGAGATTTTTATGCAGGTGCTGCCGCTGCTCCGCCGCACGTTTTCCAACTTTACCAGCCCCGAGCGGAGGAAGCTGGGAGAAAAGGTGAAGTTTGGTGCATCAACGGTGCAACAACGGGTTAATAACGATGCCGGATTGGATACCCAACGGGCATTGAAAGGTATCCCGGTGGTTATGGAATTATTAGGTTTAGCCATCAGCAATAACAACACTCAAAATGGAAACTGAACCACAACATTTACGCAAATGGCGGCTCATTTTGGGCGGCCACCAACAGGAGGGTACCGGCTTTGAACTGGAAGAGGCCGACCTGAAGGTAGACCGTACTTTAGAGGCATTATATGACAGTGATAAGACCGGTGGACTGGGGGCTTCTTCGCCAAACGTAAGCCGCTGGCTGGGCGATATTCGCACATTTTTCCCATCAAGCGTTGTACAAGTAATGCAGCAGGACGCGCTTAAACGCCTGAACATCACCCAGATGTTGTTTGAAAAGGAGATGCTCGAAAACATCGAACCCGATGTTCACCTGGTAGCAACCCTGATGACACTGAGCCGGGTTATTCCCGATAAAACTAAGGATACCGCCCGCCAGGTAGTACGCAAAGTAGTTGACGAACTTATAAAAAAACTGGCCGAACCTACCCGCCAGTCCATCAGCGGTAGCCTGAGCCGGAGCGTACGCAACACCCGCCCAAGGCACAGCGAAATTAACTGGGGTTCAACAATTCTCAAAAACTTAAAACACTATCAACCTGAATATAAGACTATTGTGCCCGAAAATAGGGTGGGGTATGGACGCAAAAGATCGTCGTTAAAAGATGTAATCCTTTGCCTGGATCAAAGCGGATCAATGGGCTCGTCCGTAGTATACTCCGGGATTTTTGGTAGTGTAATGGCTTCTATCCCAGCTATCAAAACCAAAATGGTGGTATTTGATACCGCTGTTGCCGACCTCACCGAAGAGCTGACCGATCCGGTTGAACTATTGTTCGGTGTGCAGTTAGGTGGTGGTACCGATATCAATGCTGCACTAACTTATTGCCAGCAAATAGTTACCAAACCCGCCGATACCGTAATGGTTTTAATAACAGACCTTTACGAAGGCGGTAACGTGAACGAAATGCGCCGGCGAGCTGTGGAAATTGTGGCTTCAGGCGTTCAGTTGGTAGTATTACTGGCTTTGAGCGATGATGGTGCACCATCTTATGACCATCGGAACGCCCAATTCCTGGCCGATTTGGGTGTACCGGTTTTTGCCTGTACACCTGATAAATTCCCCGATTTAATGGCGGCAGCGCTTACTAAGCAGGATGTTGCTTTGTGGGCTGCTAAAGAAGACCTGGTTCTAAAGAAATGATTTGAATGTTGTTCAATAATATCGGCCATTTTTACCAGATATAAATAGCATTTTATTTTTAGTATTTTTTGCCATAAATAAAATCTTTGTTTACCTTAGATATAAGTATAAGATGTTGATTTTTAAAACTTTAAAAAGTATCATTAAGTCAATATTTGCACTGTTATTACTACTTAAACCTTAATTTATGTCAAAGAAACCAAGTGTTACCCCCGATCAGGCTAAGAATATAGCCTGGTACCTTCAACCTGTTGATTTACATACCTTGCTTCCTATTAATGTTGGGTTGCGGTCGGCGCAGGAAGCAACTATGATATCTGTCCTCGGTTCGCCTCAATTACCCCTTACCACGGTTGATCAGCCCGGTAAAGCGAGTCCACTGGTAAAAAAGCTTGCGTCTACCCTAAATATCAGCCCCTTAATTATCGCTAACGGTATTAAGCCCTCTGTCCAAAGCCTTGATGCTATACTTAAAAAAGCCTTTAGTCAGGAACAAGCTGCGGGTCATGATCTTAAAAGTGTACTTAGTTCGGCATATAATATGCTAAATGTTCGTTACCGCAAGCCGCCAAAGGGCCCGCCGTCAACCCAAATCAGTAATCATGCCTGGGGTACTGCTATTGATTTCAAGATAATTACCCAGGACTTTTTGGGCGATACCCATTCAACCATACCTAAATATATTGAAGTATTACTGCCTCTTTTTAACGAAGCAGGCTGGTATTCGGGAATAAGCTTCCATGATACAATGCACTTCGAAGTTTCCGATGGAACTATCCATCAGTGGTCGGCAGAAGGAAAATTTAAGATTTAAAAAACTTAACGGACACGTCGCAAGCATTGGTTCAAATTTTAGGTGTAACCGCCTTAAATGGCTTATCAAACGAATTAGCCCCATTTACACCCACTTTACGGCGGTAAACTTTATCCTGGCAGGTAACATATAATATATCAAAATTGGGGCCGCCAAAGCAAATATTGGCGGGGGTATTTCCGAAGGGGACGGGTATTATCGAAATTACCCGTCCTATCTCGTCCATAACCTGGATGCCCATTTTTGTAACGGCATAAATACGGTTGTTACGGTCACATTTTAAACCATCGGCCCAGGCGTTTTCGGCATTATCGGGTACATGCAGCCAGCCAAAACGCTGCTTGGCCGTTAATGAGCCATCAGCTTTAACCTGGTAAGCATATACCCAATGGCTTGCACTCTCGGCAACATATAACTCCGTTTGATCGGGGCTAAGGGCCAGTCCGTTAGGGAATTTGAGCCCTTCATCAACAACCAGTTTTTCGCCATTGGGTTTTATAAGGTAAATTTTGCCCGGCTTTTCGGCACCGTTGGGTGCTGTTACATAAATGTTCCCGTTGTTGGCTACAGTAAGGTCGTTTACATTGATGCCGTCAGCAACCATGGTTTCTTTATTGTTTACATCATATTTTAAAATTTGATTGCTAGCAGTTGCGGTGTTGTAACGTAGTCCGTCGGCACCAAAAGCTGTGCCGCTGGCTTTTTTAGAATCTATTTTTAGTTGGGTTAAGTGCCCCTGCAAATCTACTTTGTAGGTTTTAGCATTGGGGATATCCTGGTAAAATACCTCTCCCGCGGCATTAACGCCGGTTCCTTCGGCAAAACCATAACCTTCGCCAACCAGTTCCCAGTCTTGGCCCGGTATGATGATTGTGTTGGTGAAAGCGTTTTTTGACTGACCTTTTGCAACCGGTTTTGGATAATCTTTCCATAAAAAACGCATGGCTTGCGGAAATATGGCCGTAGCATGGATTCCATTGTGTCCGCCATCGCCCCAGGCGTGCTCAACCTCGTAACCAGCAAACTGCAACGCTCTTTCCATTATCTGGGCAGTTATCCACCAGTCGCCAACGTAGTTATTCAAATCGTTTGTTCCGTCCTGCAAAAATACCCTGATTGGTTTAGGCTCAAATTTGCGAATGAGGGTAGGGAACCGCTCGGCACCACGAAAACCTACATAAGTACCAATCGAGCTAAATACCCGGCTAAACTGGTCTGGTCTTTCCCAGGCTGCGTTAAAGGCGGCTATCGCACCGCTGCTTGATCCGCCTATAGCCCGGTCATTGGCCTTTTTTGAAAGCAGGATGGGTTTTCCGTCTTTGGTTTTTTGCTTCTCAACTTCGGGGAGTAATTCCTGTATTAAAAATTTAATATAATTATCGCCCAAGCCATCATATTCGTAGCTGCGGTTGTTACGATTTAATGCGTTGTCGGCGTCTTCGGCTGGTATACTGCCGGGTTGTATAAACACCGCGATAGTTACCGGCATTTCTTTTTTGTAAATAAGGTTATCAAAAACAACCGGGGCTTTAAACTGGATACCATCCTGGTTTACATACAGGCAGGCCGGTTTTTTGCCGTCATACGCGGCGGGCACATAAACCCAATATTTACGCGTGGTGCCGGGGAATATCTTTGAACTATCGAATTTAAATTCCATCATATCGCCCTTGGGTACGCCGGTTTGATCCATTGACGCAGGATCAGCGGGGTAATTTTCGGCCGGCGACTGGGCAGCGGCATCCAGCCAGGATATAAAACATACAAAAAGAAACAATACTTTTATTGGTTTCATGGCGGGCTTATTTCAGGTTTATGTAATTGGTTTTCAAATATATAAAATTGATAGTAAAAATGATATGAGACTGATTGAGGAGATTGTTTAATTCGGGTAAAATATAATTCCTATAGGAATAGTAGTTTATGGAAATAATTTTATATTTGCGACGTAAAAACACCACCATGAATGCTTTTTTAAATCCTGGAATAGGGTTCAATAAATTCTCTCCTGCTACTCCGCGACAATTCATGTGCGGTTATTGTTGTTGTTGCTAATCCGGCACAACATCCTGTTATTTTTTTGACGCTGATTTTCTTTCGCATGAAGAGGCGTGCAGCCTTCAAAACATTCATTTGAAATGAAATTTACAGGTATTGTTTGATGAGCAGCCTCAAAGGATAATATATCACTTATCAATAATCTGAGTAATGTGCTTAGTAAAAAATAACCAAGATCAGGTAGCATAGTCAACAATCTATGATCGGTACCATATGTTTATCAAATCAAACAAATAAATGAAAAAACTAATTCTTGCTTTTATAATATTTTTTGCCATCAGCCTGGGCACCTGGCAGGTACATGCCCAGCAAAAAAAGCCAAATATCATTCTTATTGTTGTTGATGATATGGGGTATGCCGACCTGGGCAGCTATGGCTCTGAAATTCATACGCCCAACCTGGATAAGCTGGCTTCGCAAGGGCTTCGTTTAAAAGAGTTTTATAATAATGCTATCTGCGCGCCAACCCGGGCATCCATATTAACGGGCCAGGATCAGCATAAGGCAGGAATTGGCTATTTTGATCAAAACCTGGGTTTGCCGGCTTACCAGGGTTACCTGAATAAAGAATCGGTGACGTTGGCCGAAGTACTCAAACAAAATGGATATAGTACTTTAATGTCGGGCAAGTGGCACGTGGGCAACGATAGTACCAGCTGGCCAAACCAAAGAGGGTTCGACCATTTCTTCGGTATCATAGGCGGAGCTGCGAATTACTTTAATGCCGGTTACATGCCACTTGCAGGCGCCAAATACCCGGTTATTATTGAAGAAGATAACAAACGCTGGCATAAACCCGACGATAGTTATTATATGACGGATGAAATTGGTGATCACGCCGCCAAATTTTTGGATGAGCAAAGCAAAACCAATAAACCGTTCTTTTTATACCTTACTTTTAATGCACCACACTGGCCGTTGCAGGCTTTGCCTGAGGATATTGCCAAATACAAAGGAAGGTATAACATTGGTTGGGATTCGCTGCGTAAAGAACGTCTTGCCCGCCAGTTAGCCTTAGGATTGCGCGATCCAAACCAGACGATTGCTGTACGTGATGCCGAAGTACCCAACTGGGATAATCTCACCTACGATGAGCAGCAGCTGTGGAAAGCCAAAATGGAGGTTTACGCTGCCATGGTTGACCGTATGGATCAAAACGTTGGCAAGGTGCTTGATAAGTTAAAACAGCTTAAAAAGGACGATAATACGCTCATTGTATTTATATCTGATAATGGCGCGCCAGCCGAGGATGTGGCACATGGCAAGGTACACGCGGCCCGTAATATTGGCCCGGTAGGTACATCCGGCTCGTTTGAATCGCAGGGGAAAAATTGGTCGTTTGTATCTAACTCGCCGTTACGCTCATTTAAGGGTGCACTATATGAAGGTGGTATGAGTTCGCCGCTTATTGCCTGGTTTCCCGGTAAAATAAAAGCAAATACAATTGAAAGAGGCACCGCCCACCTTATTGATCTGGCACCTACATTTTATGATGTGGCAGGGGCTAAATACCCGGTGGTTTATAACGGTACCAAAACCAACCCATTGATTGGTAAAAGTCTTGCCGGTTTGTTTTTCAAGGGCGAGGACCTGAACCGGAACAAACCGCTGTTTTGGGAGTTATGGGGTAATCGCGCTGTACGCGAAGGTAAATGGAAATTGGTATCAGTATTCCCGGTAAATCAATGGGAGTTGTACGATATTGATAACGATCGCGGAGAAACTAATAATCTGGCTGCAAAGAACCCCGATGTGGTAAGTAAGCTTTCATTAGAATACCTGCAGTGGGTAAACGCAAATAATGTAGTTTTGGATTTTAATTTGATAAAACCCAAAGCGATACTGGATATTAAAGCAAATTAAAGGTGTATAAAATAACTGAGCCGGTAATGAAGGAAATAAGAATAAAAACCAGGCAAATTTATAGCGCAGGCTTAGGCCTGATGGTATTGGGAATTGGCTTTTCGGCATCATCGTGCAAACCGAAACCGGCTGCCGCAGCCGTTGTTGTTAAGCCGGCATTACCGGTCAAAAAAGCCATCTGCTGCGAATCGAATATCCCGGCACGTTTTCCGTCGCTGGCCGGTCGCCAGGCCGCTTTGTTAGGAAAAGCTGACGTAAACACCGCTCACCAGGGGATGGTTTTTATTAAGCCAGGTAGTTTTCAAATGGGGGCCGATAATAAACAGGCGTCGCCCGATGAATATCCAAAACACCAGGTTACGGTTGATGGCTTCTGGATAGACGTAACAGAAGTTACCAATGCCCAGTTTGGCAGGTTTGTAAAAGCTACCCACTACATTACAACGGCCGAAAAAAAGCCGGATTGGAACGAGCTGAAAAAGCAATTGCCTCCCGGAACGGCCAGGCCGGCCGACAGTCTGCTGGTGTCTGCATCGCTTGTGTTTAGTGCGCCCAATCACCCCGTGGATCTGAATGACTATAGCCAGTGGTGGGTTTGGAAAACAGGTGCAAATTGGAAACATCCGCACGGCCCTAAAAGCAGTATTGCTGGGAAAGATAACTACCCTGTGGTGCACATTTCCTGGTACGATGCCGTAGCTTATTGCAAATGGGCGGGCAAACGTTTACCTACAGAAGCCGAGTGGGAGTGGGCCGCACGTGGCGGCTTGCCAAATAAGATTTACCCCTGGGGTAACGAGCCGGTTGATGCCGGTAAGGTAAAAGCCAATACATGGCAAGGACACTTCCCCGATAATAATACCGTTAAAGATAAATTTTATGGAATAGCGCCTGTTTCCAGCTTTGCCCCAAATGGTTATGGTTTATACGATATGGCAGGTAATGTTTGGGAGTGGTGCGCCGATTATTATAATAACGGTTACTACAAAACAATTAGCCGGCCCGGGGGCGTTAAAAATCCAACAGGGGCTACAAAAAGCTTTGACCCCGACGAGCCTTATGCCATTAAGAGAGTAATCCGTGGTGGATCATTCCTGTGCAACGATAGTTACTGTTCGGGTTACCGTGTTGCCCGCCGTATGAAAAGTACCGAAGACAGTGGCATGGAGCACCTGGGCTTTCGTTGCGTAGCTGATAAATAAATTTAAGCTGCAGATAGCACCAATAACCTGTCTGCTAAAACAATAACCTGAATGGAATTAGTTTTCATTCAGGTTTTTTCGGTTAACGGAATAAGCTTATGGTGTCGGGAAGATATAAGGATTAAACAAACGACACGTTATTTTTGTTGCGTGATCCTGGTTATCCAAAGTCCCTTCGGCACCAGTATTGGACAACAACAGGCACAAATATAGGATGCATTTGACTTGCGGAATACATCAGTTTAATGTTAACCATGTTAAAATATAAAATATTGATTATCAAACATTTATAAATATTTTTTCTGAAATGTGTTAAGTTATGTTAACCCAATTAAATGCGTTTGCCCCCGGTTTCAATCAAATAATTTAGATAAAGAAAAATAAAAAAACTAACTTTCAAGCATCATCGCAAGCAAGCGAAAATTTTAAACCTATAAAATAGCTAAAGTAAAATATGAAAAACCTTACAATGTTAGGCACTAAGTTAACTGGCCATTTTTTTCAGATGCAAATTATGCTGTTGTTATTAGTTTTTTCGGCGTTTACAGTATCAGCCGTTAATTTAGAGCCGAAGAAAGATCCTGACGTAATTGGCAGATGGGATATCACTATAACCAAAGGAGGTAAAAGTTTACCTTCCTGGCTGGAGGTGCAAAAATCAGGCACCCATACGCTGATTGGCCGTTTTGTTTATGCTTTTGGAAGTGCGCGCCCGATTTCGGAAGTTAAGCCCGAGAACGGTAAATACAGTTTTTCTATTCCTCCGCAATGGGAAGAAGGAACCCGCAATATGGATTTTCAGTTTGAAGTGAGCGGCGATAAATTAAAAGGTACGATGGTTTTTACCGACGGCCTTAGCTATGAATTTACGGGTGCGCGCGCTCCGGTACTCATCAGGGCTAAAAGCCCAGTTTGGGCTGCGCCTGTGAAATTATTTAACGGAAAGGATACAAAGGGCTGGCATACCGACGGAAAAAATCAGTGGATAGCCGAGGGTGGAATTTTAAGAAGCCCGCATTCGGGAGCTAACCTGATCACTGATAAAACTTTTACTGATTTTAAACTCCACATTGAATTCAGGTACCCGCAGGGAAGCAATAGCGGCGTTTACCTGAGGGGCAGGTATGAATTGCAGGTTATCGATACAAAAAGCGGCGACCCTGAACCTATAAATAACCAGTTCAGCTCAATCTATGGTTTCCTGCCGCCAAATAAAATGATGGCGAAGAATCCAGGTGAGTGGCAGTCCTATGATATTACGCTGGTTGGCCGGATGGTAACTATCGTGGCCAACGGAAAAACGGTAATATGCGACCAGGTAATCCCCGGAATAACCGGCGGAGCGATAAATAGCCAGGAAGGCGAACCCGGCCCAATTTTGATACAGGGCGATCATGGGCCGATAGATTACAGGAATATTATTATAACACCTGTCAAATAAGAAATCCCAATAAACGAAAAAGCCGTTCCGCGAAACCGGGAAGGCTTTTTTCGTTTCAATCCCAACTATATTTGTACTATTTGATATCGGCCTTGGTCTATGAAAAGCAACCAACAGTCGGTAGTCTTAGGCCCATCATCGATTCATCAGCCAATAACGCAGAAAGCATAGTTGAGGTTAAGTATATTTGTTTTCTGGCCGATCATTGCTTATGATCGACTTCGATAAACCACGTATAAACGAACTCTAACTTTTATCTAATCTGTGAATCGTATGAACAATCCTCGGTATAAGCAAAATCTTAAAGTTATAAAGTTTAGCCCGGTCAAATTACTTTCCGTAGGTCTTTTATTCACTGCGTTAATTTTTGCCGCAACAGGATGTGTAGCGCAGGCTACGCCGCCAACTTCACTCCTCGCATTATCAAAAGCCGATCATATCCTGGCTATCATCGATCCGCTTACACTGAAAGTCGTCGCACGTGTTCCTGTTGGTTCAGATCCCCATGAAGTTATTGCATCAGCCGATGGAAAAACAGCTTATGTTTCGATTTACGGAGGTGGCAGTCTACATGAACTAAGTGTGGTTGATCTGGTGGCCCAAAAGCCCTTGCCTACTATTGATACCAGGCCATTCATGGGACCGCACGGCCTAACGGTTGCCGATGGCAAGGTGTGGTTTACCGCAGAGGGGACCAAAGCTGTTGGGCGGTATGACCCCGCGACAGGTAAATTCGATTGGGCTATGGGAACGGGACAGGACAGAACACACATGATTTACGTAACCGGCAACGGGAAACAAGTTTATACCACAAACGTTTCGGCGGGAACCGTAAGCATTTTGATAGATAGCCTGCTGAAACCTGCTCCTTCTCCAATGGGATTCACGCCGCCGGCTCACCAGGACTGGGTACAAACGGTTATTCCGGTGGCTAAGGGCTCTGAAGGATTTGATGTGTCTCCCGATGGACGTGAATTATGGACTGCCGGTGCCGATGATGGCACTATTTCCATCATCGATATTACTGCAAAAAAGCTAACCGGTAAAATTGACGCGAAAGTTTTGGGGGCCAACCGGCTTAAATTTACACCAGATGGCAAGCGCGTACTGATTACAAGCCTGCGAAGCGGCGATTTGTTCATTTATGATGCGGCATCGCACCGGGAATTGAAACGCATTAATACCGGCCATGGAGCAGCAGGCATCCTGGTAGATGATGACGGATCCCGTGCGTTTATCGGCTGCACAGGCGATAACTATGTTGCGGTAATAAACCTGAAAACGTTGGCAGTAACCGGGCATATCGATATACGTGGGGCGGATGGATTGGCCTGGGCGGTTAGGCCGTAGTGGCTATTACAACGGCCTTTTCCAACTGTTTACTACAATCTGAATGCCGGCATCAGAACCTGACCGTGCTGACTTATTTTTACTGATGAGCAATCTTGAAGAGCCAGGCATTCATTGTTAATGCTTTTTTAATGGTTTATTAAGTTATGTAGCTTTATTTGTATTGACAATTAATGCTCAATGAATAAGAAAGTCTTCATACTAACTAATATACTCCTGATTTTTACAATAGCTACAGGGTTTGCCAAACCGAAATTTCCTGCTGATACGTTGCTTGATAAATATAATGTAAGCTGGGATACACCGGGCCCCGGTTCGGCCCAATCGATGCCTTTAGGAAACGGGGATATTGGCCTGAATCTTTGGGTCGAAAAGAATGGCGATCTTGTTTTCTACATTAGCAAAACCGATGCCTGGGGAGGCGAGTTAGATGCCCAAAAGGATGAGTGGATGAAACAGGGTGGGGTGTTGATGAAGCTAGGCGCTATTAGGGTATCTGTAAGCCCCAATCCGTTAGCGTTAGGTAATGGTTCGGTTTTCAAACAGGTGCTTAAGCTAAAAACAGGCGAAATAGTAATACAGGAAGGAAAAGACAGCTCGGCCGTAACCTTGCGTGTTTGGGTTGACGCTAATAACCCGGTAATAAGGGTGGAGACGCAAAGTGCCGGATTAACAACTGTAAAAGTGAAACTCGAAAACTGGCGGGCAGGTTTAACAGATGCCATCTTAAACAATCAAAAAAGCCGCATTGCGTGGTATCATCATAATGTATCAACTGCTGWTACTCATTTGGCCAACCTTACCTTTGGGGCTATTATTAAAGGAAAAGGCCTCGCGAATATTGATAACGTAACGCTACAGTCAGGGAAAAAGGTTAAATCGCAATTGATCTCTATTTATCCCTTAACATCGGTTTCAACCAGTGGCCGTCAGTGGCTATCTGGTCTTGAGGAGAAAATGAGCCGGATTGAAAAATTAAAACTTGAACAGACGCGGCAGGCCCACCAGCAATGGTGGCAGCGGTTTTGGCAACGCAGCCGGGTATTTATCAGCGGTGATGCACAAGCTTACAATGTTACACAAGGCTGTGTTTTACAGCGCTTTGTTACGGCATGCGCGGGCAGGGGAGCCTATCCGATAAAATTCAATGGGTCAATTTTCGTGGTAGACAACCCCGCTAAAAATGAGAATGCCGATTTTCGTGCGTGGGGCGGGCAATATTGGTTTCAAAATACCAGGGCCATGTACTGGCCACGGCTTATGGCCGGCGACTTTGACATGATGCGGCCATTGTTTAAAATGTATGCCAATATTTTGCCTGCTAATACCGCGCAGGTTCAGCAGTATTACCATCACGGGGGTGCATATTTCGCAGAAACTTCGCCTTTTTGGGGTGGCCTGAGTTTTATGGGTCCCGATGTGAAAGCAAATTATACCAATCATTACTTTACGCCTGTATTGGAGTTAAGCATGATGATGCTTGACTACTATGAATACACAGGCGATACTAAATTCGCCAGGGAAACTTTATTGCCCATTGCCACTGCAGGGCTGCAATTTTTTGATCAGCATTTTGGCCGCGATAGCACAGGAAAATTGCTGCTTGATCCCGACAACGCAATAGAAATGTTTTGGAAGGTGCATAACCCGGCACCTGATATTGCCGGCCTGCACGCTGTACTTAGCCGGATGATAAAATTACCTGCTGGTATGGTAGATAAAAAAACACTTTTGCAATGGCAAAAGCTATATAACCAGCTGCCGCCATTGCCAACATCAAATGATAACGGAAAAACAGCACTTCTGCCTTATACAGGCCCCCAAACAGCAAAATCATTCAATAGTGAAAACCCCGAATTATATGCGATATACCCTTTTCGGATCTATGGTTTAGGAAAGCCGGATTTGGAAGTAGCTGTAAATACTTTTAATACACGTAAACAGCGTTCAAAGGGCTGCTGGGTGCAAGACGCTATACAGGCAGCCATGGTAGGCCAGGCCGACGTGGCTAAAGAATATGTGAGTTTTTCCCTTACACGCAAAGATCCGGCCCTTAAGTTTCCGGCATTTTGGGATAAAGCCAATGATTATATGCCCGATGAAGACAACGGGGGCAATGGTGAAAACGGATTGCAGCAAATGTTGATGCAGGTTGATGGTAAAAAAATAATGCTTTTACCTGCCTGGCCGCTTGGTTGGGACGCCGATTTTAAACTCAACGCGCCATATAACACAACTGTAGAAGGAAAGGTTGTAAATGGAAAACTCAGTAACCTGAAAGTTACTCCTGAAAGCCGCATGGCCGATGTAATTGATATGACGAAACAACAGGCAAAATAAATGTTAAATTAGTATTGCTATTTGTTAAATTTATGCCAGTTATCTGGCTCAAATTTCAATGGCATTATAGCCTTATATAAAGTTATATTCCTTGAATCTGTATGGTTTTTATTGTAATTTAGCCGGTGCATCACATGTAACCTAATAATACTGCATGTTTTATAACCTGAATTATAAACTATACGCCGGGTACATAAGTTTTAATGCTTAATGTGTACTTACCAACATGAGATTTTTTTTATCGGGAACTATAACGGTTATTATATTAAATATCCTATCTGTATTGCCAGTTAATGCGCAATCGTATGGGCTTGGGTTTTATAGCCACGAAGTGGTGCAGGATAAACGTACTACATTAGATTTAAGCCTGAGTAATGTTTCGCCAAAAGAAAGCCTCGAAATTTCATTCGACTTGTCTTTCATGCCCAATCATGAAATATATTTTGGTTATATATTAAGGATAGTTGACGATAATAAACAAAACATCGATTTAGTTTACGATAACCAGGCTAACACCCGGCATTTTAAGATCATCATTGGTGACCGGCTTTCAAAAATCTCCTTTAATATTGACGATAAACGGCTTTTTGAGCGTTGGAACAAATTGCGCTTACTGATTGACTATAAGAATGATAAGATAACCATATTCTCCGGGCGGGAATCATTTTCGGAGTCGGGCGTTCACTTGCAGCAAAGTAGAAATTACAAACTACTTTTTGGCGCCAATGCTTACCGCCAATACCAAACAACTGATCTTCCCCCGTTAAAATTAAGGGATGTTAACGTAACTCAAAGCGGTACGCTATTGGCTAACTGGCCGCTTAACGAATGGGAGGGTTGTGTGGCCAATGAAAGCGTAAGCCAAAATAACGGAACAATAACAAACCCCTTATGGATAAAAGCCCGCCATCGTAATTGGCAAATGGAGAGGGAATTTACAGTGCCGGGTGATGCCAGTGTTGCGTTTGACGCAGCCAATGAGGCTGTTAACATAATTTCACAGGATTCATTAGTCACGTTTTCGGTGAATAAAACACCGCAGTTAAAAAGTGTGGCTTATCGTTCGGGCAGGCAATTGCTGGTGCCAGGGGATCAGGCACTGTTTGGCAACGATAAATTATATTATCTGTATATCGATCAGATGGCCGTTGCTACCTACGATTTTAAAACCGGACGGTGGAACAAGGGCTTCAAAAGCCTTGCAACCAATAATGGGCACTTGAATAAGTTTTACAATAAAACGGATAGTTGCATATATACCATTGGCGGCTATGGCCAGCTGGTTTATAAGGATAGTGTGAAATGTTATAACGTAGTTACCAATAGCTGGCAAAAAGTAACCTTGAAAGGCGATACTTTTACCCCCCGCTACCTGGCGGGCCTGGGCGTCAATAAAACCGGCGATACTGCTTACGTAATAGGCGGGTACGGCAGCGCTTCGGGGCAGCAGATAGTGAACCCGCGTAATTTGTACGATATGATGCGGTTTTCGGTTAAGGACAAATCCTTTAAAAAACTGTTTACTATCGATGTTAAAGATGAAGATTTTGTGTTTGCAAACTCTTTGGTCATCAACGAAAAAAGCCGGTCGTACTATGGGCTCATTTTTCCCCAGCATAAATTTAATTCAAGTATTCAGCTTATCCAGGGATCGTTGGATAAGGCAAGCTATCATTTGGTAGGTGATACCATCCCTTTTCTTTTTCATGATATTCACTCATATGCCGATTTGGGCTATTTTCCGCACAGCGGCAAGTTTTTGGCTGTAACGCTCTTCAGAGAAAACGATCGGACAAGAATCAAGATATATTCTCTGTTAAGTCCGCCAGAGCCGTTGGCAGATAAAGTGGTTGAGATTAGCCATGTCAATTATTTCTTATGGATAGGAGGCATATGCGCAGCTGGCTTAGGTTTAACGTTGGCTACTGTCATTGTCCGTCGGCGTAAAAAAGTAATTATCCCGATACCGTCTAAGGTAGTTAACGATTTACCTGTAATTGCTCACCACACTGAACCGGAATTCGTAGAAGAAGATGATCACACGCGAACCAGCAACAGTAATGCCATATTTTTATTTGGCGATCTTCAGCTTTTTACTCCTGATGGGAACGAGATAACCAAGTATTTTACCCCTTTATTAAAAGAGTTGTTCCTGGTTATATTACTGTACTCCGTAAAACTGGATAGGGGGGTAAGCTCCGAAAAGTTAAACGAAATACTTTGGTTTGATAAATCAGAAAAAAGCGCACGTAATAATCGCTCTGTAAATATTGCCAAACTTAAATCGCTGCTGGATAAAATGGGGCATTGCCATTTATCAAAAGATACCGGTTATTGGAAGATAGAGATTGATTACACCAATATATTGGTTGATTATCACAATTACCTGAATATTGTATGCAACAAAACCAGGCTGAATAAGCAAAGAATAATCCAGCTTACCTATATCACCCAAAGAGGTAATTTTTTATCGAACATTGAATATGAGTGGCTTGATGCTTTTAAATCAGAAGTGTCTAACGAAATCATCGACTCCTACATTCAATTTGCAAACAGCGTCCAAATTGCCGACGACCCCGAGTTTTTAATAAAACTGGCCAATGATATTTTCTACTTCGACCCTGTAAACGAGGAAGCCATGATATTGAAATGTAAAGCTCTTGCACATATTGGTAAACATTCGCTGGCAAAAAATACTTTCGAGAGTTTTAATAAAGAGTATAAAACAATTTATGGCGAAGCTTTTGACCGTGATTTTAATTCAATTCTTGAATAAATCTGTTACAAAAGCTATTTTTCCTGCTGATTAATCAATTATTAATAGTTCATTAAGCATTATGGGCAATTTTGGCATCATAAACCAAATATAAATTTTCTGAGATGGTTAATCATTTTTCCCGCTTGTTAAAGTCGGTTCCGTTATGTGCGTTATTGAGTGTTACACTCGCTGGTACATGTTACGCGCAAAGCGCCGATGGTAATTTAGAATACATTGACCCACGCATTGGCAATGTGGGCCAACTTTTAGAGCCCACCCGGCCTACCATGCACCTGCCCAACCAGATGATCAGGATGTACCCTAAACGGGCCGATTATATTGACGATCAGATTTCAAGCTTTCCGCTCAATATGGTTTCGCACAGGCAGGGCGAGGTTTTTGCCATAAAGCCAGATGATAAACCGCTCACGGTCGATTCCTGGGACCAAAAAATGCCTTATGACCACGATCTGGAAATAACGCGACCATGGTATTATTCCACTTACCTTATTGATAAGGACATTAACGTGCTGTTTACCCCGGGTAAAAAAGTAGGCATATACAGATTCTTCTTTCCTGCAAAAACAGCCGCTAAAAGCGTCCTCTTTAACGTATATAATGATGGTGCCTCCAGTTGGAATTTTACCGGCGGTAATGAAGTAACCGGCACAGAAACTTATCATGATGATATTAAAGTATATGTTTATGGTCAGTTTAGCGCAAAAGGAATAGCAGGGGTTATTAAGGATGGTGTTTTAACCAAACAAACATCAATTGAAGGTAAAGATGCCCGATCTTTTATTACTTTTTCAGACGGGACTCCTGATAATATCGAGTTTAAATATTCCATATCATATATAAGCGCCCAGCAAGCAAAGCAGAATTTTAACGATGAATTTACCGGGGTTGATTTTACTACTTTGATGGCAGCTGCAAAAGGCGCATGGGCAAAGGTTGCCAACCAGATACAGGTTGAAGGCGGTACTGTGGCACAACGTAGGTCGTTTTACACTGCACTATACCGTAGTAATGAGCGTATGGTAAACATTAACGAAGATGGCCATTATTATAGCGRTTATGATAAAAAGGTGCATGACAGTAACAGGCCTTTTTATGTAGATGACTGGGTATGGGACACCTACCTGGCATTGCATCCGCTCAGGTCGATATTAAACCCGACCATGGAATCGGATATGTTAAACTCCTATGTGAATATGTACCAGCAAAGTGGTTGGATGCCTACCTTCCCGGTGTTGTTTGGCGATAACCCCTGCATGAATGGTTTTCACTCTACCGTGATGTTTTTAGATGATTACCGTAAAGGCATTCGTGGTTTTGATGTAGAAAAGGCATATGAAGGGATTGTAAAAAATGCAACACAGGCCACCATGCTGCCCTGGGAAAACGGCGCTAAATGTGAGCTTGATGATTTTTACTATGCTAAAGGATATTTTCCTGCTCTTCAAAAAGGCGAAAAGGAAACCGTAAGCCTGGTACATTCATTCGAGAAAAGACAGGCTGTAGCTGTTACATTGGGTGGCAGCTATGATGATTGGGCTGTTGGTGAATTGGCTACCGAACTGAATAAGACAAATGATCAATCAATATTTGCAAAGCGGGCATCTAACTATAAAAACTTATGGAACGAGGATAAAAAGATGTTCATTCCAAAGGATAAAGACGGCAACTGGATAAATATCGACCCTAAATTTGATGGTGGCCTGGGCGGGCGCGACTTTTATGATGAAAACAACGGATGGACTTACCTATGGCAGGTACAGCACGATATACCCGGATTAATAGGTTTAATGGGCGGCAAGGATAATTTTGTGGCTAAGCTTGATCAAACATTTCGCGAAAGCCTTGATCGCAGCAAGTACCAGTTTTGGGCCAAATTCCCCGATGCTACAGGTCTGGTTGGGCAATATTCTATGGGCAATGAGCCAAGTTTCCATATTCCGTACTTGTATAATTATGCAGGTGCGCCCTGGAAAACCCAGAAACGAATCCGCTTTTTACTGGACGTATGGTATAAGGATAACATATTCGGGATCCCCGGCGATGAAGATGGCGGTGGCATGTCGGCGTTCGTCGTGTTCTCCTCTATGGGTTTTTATCCAATTACACCGGGCAAACCTATATATACTATTGGTAGCCCTGTATTTAGTAAGGTTACCATTAGTTTGCAAAATGGTAAGCAGTTTAAGATGATAGCAAATAACTGCTCGGTGATTAATAAGTATATCCAGAGTGCAAAGTTTAACGGCGAAGTTTTAAATAAACCATGGTTTACGCACGATCAACTGACGGCCGGTGGGACTCTCGAACTGGAAATGGGGCCAAAGCCCAATAAAAACTGGGGTATCTGATCTAATCTATAAAACAAAAATATTAACAATAATCCTGATGAAAAAACAAGTTTTTAGCATCTTGTTGCTACTGCTATGCGCTGTTGTCTATAGTCAAAAACACAGCAAAACATCAGCGTTTAAAAGTTATAAAGGGTTGGTAATGGCCGGTTACCAGGGTTGGTTTAATGCCCCTGAAGATGGGGCCGGCCGGTGGTGGAATCATTATGTATCGCACGGCAAATTTGAACCTGGATTTACCAATATCGATTTATGGCCCGATGTAAGCGAATATAAAAAGACCTATAGATCTCCCTTTAAATTGGCCGATGGCAGCGATGCGTACCTGTATAGTTCATACGATGCCTCTTCGGTTGAAACACATTTTAAATGGATGCAGCAATATGGCGTCGACGGTGTATTTGTACAGCGTTTTATTGGCGATGTGCAGCGGAGTAGGGGGCGTAACCACAATGATGTGGTTTTGGGCAATGCACTTAAGTTTTCTGAAAAATACCATAGGGCAATTTCGGTAATGTACGATCTTTCGGGAATGGGCGGCGGAGGCGACTCGCTGGTGATAAAAGATTGGAAACATTTGGTTGATAGTATGAAACTAACCAATCGCGGCAATAAGCAAACCTGGCTATATCATAACGGAAAGCCACTGGTAGCCGTTTGGGGCGTAGGTTTTAACGACAATCGTAAATATGGCCTTGCAGAAGCTGAGCGAATCATCGATTTTTTAAAGAATGACCCTGTTTATGGCGGATGTGCCGTGCTGCTTGGTGTGCCAACTTACTGGCGCGATTTTGGGAGCGATACCGAGAAAGACCGGCACTTGCATGATCTGCTTCGTAAGGTGGATATTGTACACCCCTGGTTTGTAGGCCGTTTTAATGAAGAAGCTTACCCCAAATTTCAGGCCCGGATAGTGGATGATATTGCCTGGTGCAAAGCTAATAAGATTGATTATGTGCCTACAATTTTCCCGGGTTTTAGCTGGCATAATATGAATCCGCGGGCGTCCCAAAACCAGATTCCGCGCAACCGCGGAAGCTTTTACTGGAAACAAATTAACGGGGCAATTAAGGGCGGGGCAAGTATGCTATATGTTGCCATGTTTGATGAGGTTGATGAAGGCACAGCTATACTCAAGGCGTCTAAGAATCCCCCCGTGGGGCTTAGTACGTTTGTTAAATATGAAGATGATATTCCTAATGATTATTATTTATACCTAACGGGGTATGCCGCCAAAATGCTTAGGAAGCAGCTGCCTTTACAGGAAAATGTACCACCGCCGGTAAAAAAATAACCGGGGTTTAGTTGATGTTACCAGGCATTTGGTAACCGGTGTGCCCGGGGTGAGATACGGGCGCACTTATTTTTAAAACCTTACCAAGGAGGGCTTTTTCCGGGTAACAAAAGATCAGGAAGCTTGTCGGAACAAATGAAATGCTTAAAAGGTACGGACTAACTGGGTGGTAAAATACCCCTGTTCTTTAGAAAAGTACAGGAAATGAGAGGTTTACGGCAGCGATTTTAGAAAAATTTCTAACAGTTCCCCGATAATTTTCAAAAGAAAAGCCGCAGCAACTATTAGTTCCCGCGGCTTTTCTTCGATAGATAACTTTTGTTACAAAATAGGTTTTGTAGGCCTTGTTGCCGTAAGCGGGGTTATCTTTTTAAACATCTTTGCCCCGTCGCCGGTAAGCCTCAGGTAGTAATCTGCAGAGCAGGCGGTGCCGTCTTCATCAAGCCCCAAAAAGCCTGAGCCTGCCGGTATAAATGCCTGGCTTTCGGCAGTCTTGGCTATCTGGTTGCCTTCATTGTACTCATCAAACATCGAAATGTAGATGCCCTGGGCGCCAACCCTGGTCATGTTGTAAAACTGTCGCCACATAAAGTCGCCGTGGGCACGCTGGCGGCCAGATAAGTCGCCGGGTAGTATACAGGGTTGGTAGTCAATTCCGTTGGCATTGCAATAGGCCTGGTCGGCTTTATTAATGGTTACAAAAAAACCGTCGGACTGGTTGGCATTGCCTATCCTGCCAACCATCCATGGCGAAAGCATATCAAATGCCTTATACGTACTTAAAAATCCCGGGCGTGAATCGCTGGTTTGGGTAAGCCAGTTTGTAGGCACGCCGCCAATAACATAACATCCCTTGCTTTTAAACCATTTAATCACTTCAAGGCAGTTTGCCGCAGTAAAGTCATGGTTGTTATCAGAAAAGCCAAATCCCCAGATACACACAACAGGTTTGCCATTTTGCTTTGCATAGGCCGGCGACGAGGTGTATTGCGACATTTTGTTTGTCCAGTCGGTTTTTAATTCGCTTTGCATATTTGTCCAGCCGCTTACATCGTACATAATGTAAAACTTGACACCATTTTTTTCGGCGGCTATTTTGGTTTTGGCGGCCATGGCATCGCGTACCGGACCTTCCAGTCCGCTTGGGTTAAAACGCTGTAAGGCAGCACCGTCAATACCATAGTCTTTCATCCATTTAAACTGGGTATCGATAGTTTGATCTGAAAACGAAGAAAACACCGTAGCCGGTTGCCCGTTCCCTAAATTGGCAAATTGGGTAGGGAATTTATTGGTATAATCGCGCATATCTGGCCAGGCCGAAATAGCTTTATTGGTTGGCGATGGCTGCTGTTCCCAGGTTTGAGCCCAGTGCCAGTACCTGTTTATCGGCGATCCGTCGCCTATAGCCGCAAACCAGCCCTGGTAACCTACTACTACTTTGCCCACTACATCGCCAACCGGCGATGGTGTTCGGTCAATGGTATCTGTTGGTGTTACAGGTGGGGCTGGGGTATTAGTGTTTTTTTTTGAACAACTGGTGTTCGCTGCTATCAGCGTTATTAGTAGCAACGTGTTAAATGATCTTCTTCTCATGTCCCTTGTTTTATTTGTTTATATCTTTTATTTTTTCACTCCGTTAATATCTGTTTGAATTACTTTCCTGATAGTGCCATCGGCGTTGTAATAAAGCTTGTTTACACAAACAGAACGCAGCCAATCATTGTGCGAAAGCGAGCTGTTGTGATAAAAGGCGTACCACTGCCCTTTAAATTCAACTATTGAACCATGGTCGGTAAAACTGTCGGTAGGGTCCATGTATACACCTTTATAGGTCCAGGGACCAAGCGGGTTATTACTTGTTGCATAGCGCATACGATTAAATTTTCCGGCCTCGTTAAAATTATCGGCGTATGAGAGGTAATACACGCCGTTCCGTTTATGTACCCAGCTTGCTTCATGAAAATCCGTAAGGCCCTGCATGGTTTTCATTTCGCCATCAAGCTCCATCATATTATCCTTTAACTTGCCGCCTTTACAGATGTTACCGCCGCCGTAGTATAAATAGGCCTTCCCGTCATCGTCAACAAACACACAGGGGTCTATCAACGATTCGAGCCCATGAATGTACCCCTGCGATTTAAAGTCCTTTGCCGGGCTTTTGCTGGTTGCTACGCCTATTTTCCAGGTAGTATTCCATTCGGTACCGCTGGGATGCGGGAAGTAGAAATAGTAGGTGCCGTTTTTATAAGCGCAATCGGGCGCCCACATGAAACCGCCTTCGGAGCGACCCCAATCAACGTCGCTTGCCTGTAATACCTGGCCTTCATCCCGCCAGTGTACCATATCATCCGTGGAGTATACATGATATTTATCCATCAAATCGCAGCCACGTGGAGGGTCGATGTCATGAGAAGGGTATAAATACAACCTGCCATCAGTCCAAACATGTGCCGATGGATCTGCAGTGTAGATATTGGTAATAAAAGGGTTTTTAAAACCGTCGCCCTTTGGGTCTTCAATAACTACTGTTGGGGTTTCGCCGGTGGGGTTGCTTTTTTTTGAGCAATTGCTTGCTGCCACCACCAGGGTTGTTAAAAGGATTGTATATACTATCTTCCCGTTCATATTATTTACTTTTTTATCGCTCCTGTTGGTATTACTTTTTTAATAGTGCCATCGGCATTATAGTAAAGCTTATCTACACAGATAGACCGTAACCAATCCTGGTGAGAGAGTGAACTGTTATGGTAAAACGCGTACCATTGGCCCTTAAACTGAACAATGGAACCATGGTTGGTGTAGCTATCAGTAGGGTTCATATAAACACCTTTTGAAACCCAGGGGCCTAACGGACTATTGCTGGTGGCATAACGCATTTGGTTGTGTTTGCCGTTCACATCGTGATTGTCTGAATAGGATAGGTAGTATATGCCGTTCCTTTTATGTACCCAGGTGGCTTCA
Source organism: Mucilaginibacter sp. P4_C11 (assembly GCF_056402115.1). Taxonomy (NCBI): domain Bacteria; kingdom Pseudomonadati; phylum Bacteroidota; class Sphingobacteriia; order Sphingobacteriales; family Sphingobacteriaceae; genus Mucilaginibacter; species Mucilaginibacter sp. P4_C11. The sequence goes on from NZ_JBFUIA010000020.1 coordinate 126,634, forward strand.
TGAAAATCTTCCAGGCCTTCCATTTTTTGCATTTCTCCATCAATTTCAATCATGTTGCTTTTTAGTTTGCCACCTTTGGAGGTGCCGCCGCCACCATAATAAAAATAAGCCTGGCCATCATCATCTATAAACACACACGGATCAATCATCGATTCCAATCCTTTGATATACCCTTGCGATTTAAACCCGCTTGCCGGGCTTTTGCTGGTGGCCACGCCAATTTTCCAGGTGCTGTTCCACGCGGTGCCGCTTGGATGGGGGAAATAAAAGTAATAGGTGCCATTTTTGTAAGCGCAATCCGGCGCCCACATAAAACCGCCTTCTGGGCGGCCCCATTCAACCTGGCTGGCGTTTAGTATTTCGCCATGGTCTTTCCAGTGCACCATGTCGTCGGTTGAGTAAACGTGGTATCTGTCCATCAAATCGCAGCCGCGCGGCGGGGCTACGTCATGCGATGGATATACGTACAGGCGGCCGTCTTTCCAAACATGGGCAGATGGATCGGCTGTGTAAATATCAGTAACAAATGGGGTTCCGACAGCTGCGGTATCGGCCGGTTTATCCTGGGCAATACACAAAGACGTTGATAGTGTTCCCAGGCCTATGGCCAGTATAGCTGATATTTTTATTAAATTATGCTTTATCATCAGGATGCTGTTTCTTTTTTTAAATGGCAGAGAAATTACTTTCTCCGCCATTTTGATGTTTATAAATTAATGAAGGGTTGGGGAATAATTATTTTGAGACAACTTTGATGTCATCGATGCCATAATTTTGATCTGTTGTTGCTTTAGCTGCACTCCAGAAGAATATCTTTATATAGTTCATAGCTGTTAAATCCGGCCCCCCGTCTCCCGACACATATCCGTCGGTAAAATTGAGCTGCAAGTGATTCCATCCATTTTTTAACGTTGGGATAATTTTATCCATTCCCCAGCCAATACGTTTGTTATCCGGATCGGCGGCGCTGCTGAATTGTATTTGACCATCTACTTTAAGTAAAGAAACGTCCTGGACATAAAACCAAAGATCCAATTGCCCTGTTGCCATGGTTACCGTTGTATTAACAGGAGCGGGCAGGGTTTTAATAAACTGCATAAAATCCTGGCCTGTTTTTATTGTTGCCTTCAGATAGCCGGTACCTTCTTTTTGGCCGGTTGTTGTTAAAACCGGGTCTCCGCCTGCTACCTGCCAGCCGTCAGTTTTATCACAGTTATCAATCACTACGGGCGGTGGCGGCGGTAATGCTGCAACCCTGATATCATCGATACCAAAATTTTGATCATTAGCCGCTTTGGCTGCGGTCCAAAAGAATATTTTTACAAAATTCATTGCTTTTAAATCCGGGCCACCATCTCCGGATACGTATCCATCGGTGAATTTCAGCTCTAAGTGGTTCCAGCCGTTTTGCAGTGTTGGGATAATTTTATCCATTCCCCAGCCAATACGCTTGTTATCCGGATCGGCGGCGCTGCTAAACTGTATCTGGCCATCTATTTTAAGCAAAGAAACGTCCTGAACATAAAACCAGAACTTTAATTCGCCGGTACTAAAGGTTGCTTTTGTATCAACAGGAGCGGGGAGGGTTTTAATAAACTGCATAAAATCTTGCCCTGTTTTTATTGTGGCCTGGATATAGCCGGTGCCTTCCTTTTTGCCGGTTGTTGCTAAAACAGGATCTCCGCCTGCTACCTGCCAGCCGTCGGTTTTATCGCAATTGTCAATTACCACAGATGTATCGATAACCGGGGGTGTTGTAGTATCAACCGGGGGAGGGGCTTTAAGGCCAGATGTATCCCGTGAAACATATTTTTCTTTTTGGCAGCCCACAATTATAAAGCCTGCCATGAGGATGGCGCAAACCATCGTTGTTTTAATGAATTTCATTTCCTTTTTTGGTTTAAGGTTAAATTATTTAGGAACGTCTACCTGTACTATTTCCGAAAAATTTGAGCTGTTGAAACTATCGCTTAAACGCACCCCGGCACGTACAAAAAATGTGCGGCCCGGTATAAGGTTGGGAACGGTTAAGGTGATTGATTTTTGAGCATCAGTAAGGTCAATAAATTCTTTATTGACGGTTACAGCATTTAAATCCGAGAAGTCTCTGATAGAAGCTCCTGTACCTACCAGCTTTGTGGTATTCACATAAGGCTGCACATCTTTAATAGTTGGCAACCCTGCTACAACGGGCGCGGTAATATCAAACTTTAAGGTTAAAGTTGTGCCTGTTAAACTTGTAGTAAAGTTTTTGATAATGATGTACGGTGTAACAACAAAGTCGTGTTTGGTACCTTGGGCAATATTCACCGTCACGGTATCATAAACCGGCCAGAAAGCGCCGCCTGTAGGCACAACCTTATATGCACTTTTAAAAAGTTTGGTATCCTGAAAGGTGCCATCAAACTTACTTGGAATGGTTTGTGGGGTAGTCCAGCCAATTTGCTGAAGTTTTATTGTGGTGCTACCGCCTGATGTTGGCAAGTTACCACCTTCGGACGAAATTATATTGCCTTGGAATGAGGCGTTAGGACCATCGTAATTGTCTGTTTTTGTACATGCAGAACTTGCAAGTATAGTTACGCCCACCAAAATTCTGCTAATCAGTTTTTTCATATCTTAAAATTTAAATTCTTAATAATTTGGATTATTAGGGAGCAGGTTAGGGTTCTTTCCGATTTCGCCTCCGGGAATTCCTTCATAATAAAATTGCTTCTGGAAAGAGTATTCGCGATTAAACAGTTCTGTTTCGGCTAAGAAGATGAATTTGTTTTCATTCAACACATAATATGGCATCAGGCCTTTAAAGTGCGCCCTGTCAAGCACCACATCGGCTGTGCGCCATCTTTTTAAATCCCAATAGTATTGGTTTTCAAATGCAAGCTCCATACGCCTTTCGTTGCGAACTTTATTTAAATCGATAGAAGTGTAAGGGGCTGCACCGGCCCGGCTTCTGATGAGGTTAACAGAAGTTAATGCATCGCCGGCGTTGCCCAATTCCATAGCAGCTTCTGCCCGGTTTAACAAAATCTCGCCATAACGAAGGTCAATCCAGGGCTGCTCGCTCCTGTTAAGGTCAACCGCCGATTGGGGTTTGTTATAATCAACATATTTGCGCACATAAAAGCCTGTGCGGGTTAGTTCATCGCCACCTGTCCATGGGCCGGTAAAGCCAATTACCTGCTTGCCCTGGTACAATGTTTTTGTATCGCCTGCAAGTATGTATGAGCGGGAATTGGCCTGTTTAGCAACCTCAGCGGCCGCTGTTCCGCTAAAAGATGGGTAAATGCCCCGTTGCATATCAAACATAAGCCCCCTTAAAGTTGCGCCAGGGAAATAAACGGTGGCTAATAACCTTGGCTCAAGACCTTGCATCAATTGTGCACGGTTATCAAAACGTTTAGGTGTACCATCGCCATTAGTCACCGGTAACTCTCCCCAAAGCCGTACAAAATCTAATGTAGGGTATGAACGCGAAAGCGCATTAGCTGTAAAATAACGCGGCGACATAGTAGCATCCCAGCTATGAGCAGTGTGAGTAGCAATAGAATATTGTTTTATAAAAATATTTTCGGGGCTTGTGCTTTTTAAGAACAGATCAACATAGTTTTGTACTTTATCTGAATTTGCATTATAAAGCGAGTAATGACCGTCGAGCAATTTAGCGGCATCGTAAGCTGCCTGGAAATAAGCAGTCGCTTTATCTGCAGGGATACCAACCAGGCCTTGTGCACGTGCCGGGCCATCAACAAAGTTTACTGAACCGTACCTGGCAACACACGCGGCATAAAGCATTGCCCTTGATTTTAAGGCGGCTGCAACATACCTGTTGGCCCTGCCTGCATCACTGGTTTCGGGCATCATCTGGTAACCCAAATCAAGCTCGGTGCCGATAAAATCCCATACAGCCTGTTCTTTATCGCGGTGCACCTGGAGTGTTGACAGTGGTGCGCCAGGATCTTGTGGTACCGTAATAATTGGGATACCCCCGTAACGCTTGGCCATGCCAAAGTAATAGTACGCCCTTAAAAAATGAGCTTCGCCCAAAAGGGCATTTACCGTTGGCTGGCCTAGCTTGGCAACATGTTTAGGCAATTCGGCTATCAGGGTATTTACGTTCCTGATATCGCCATATGGCCAGTAACCAAAGCCACCGCCAATATCCATCCCGCCAAAAGGGCCAACTTCTTCGCCCGTAACCGAGGCCGAATTATAAAAGTTTTCCCAATCGTTGCCGCCGGTTTTAAACCCCTGATCGGGCCGGTATTTAAAGTCTTCAATAGGTAAATTATGGTATATGGTTGCCAAAAACGATTTAACACCTGCCTCGCTGTCATATATAATCTCGGGAGTAAAGATGTTAGTCGGCAGAATATCCAACCTTTGGCAGGAAGTAAGCGAAACCCCTACGCCAATAGATATTGCTATAATAAATTTATGTATACTTTTCATGTGTCAATAGTTATTCGTTAATAATTCATGATATGCCCGGCAGTCTAAAAGGAAACGTTAGCTCCAAGATTGAAGGTTCTGTTCATCGGGTAGGTGTAGCCTGCAAAAGCTTTGCTGAAATCGCCGTTATCTCTTGGATTTGGCCCCTGATGCTCAGGATCATAGTTTTTCAATCCGGTAAATGTTAACAGATTGTAGCTGTTTACATATATCCTGAACTTTCTAACACCTATGCTTTTCAAAACTGCCGGCGATAAAGAATAACCAAATTCAAGCGTTTTTACACGCAGATAGCTGGCATTTTGTATCGCTTTTGTACCCTGTGCGGCAGGCGACCCCATTGCAGGGTAATAGCCTGGTACCCATTGTGTATTCGGGTCAAAAACGTTTGCCGAAGGATCTGCCGTGTGCCAGCTGTCAAGGAAGCGTGTTAAAGCGCTTCTGCCATACATCAACGGTTCTGCAAATTGTTCGCCATACTGTACGTAAACCCCGGCTGCGCCTTGTAAAAGCATGTTCATATCAAATCCTTTATAACTTAGGCCTACGGTAAAACCATAGTTGTATAGCGGTATATCGGTAGTGGCAATAGGATGACTGTCTTTATCATCTATAACCCCGTCGCCGTTCCAATCCTTATAATAATAGTCGCCGGGTATGGTATTGTTATTGCCACCACCCGTGTTTACGCCATAATTATATATTTGCTTGTAGGTGGTAAACTGCCCGGCATACTCTGGCCCCCACCAAACATTCTGATACCTGTTTGTTTGGTTCTCTTTCCAGTTTAAATACTCGTTACCTGAATTACTGCGAAGAACAGTCATGTTTTTTAAGCGGGTTGTACCTATGTTACCTGTAAGGTTTACACCCAGCTGACCAAAAGTATTCCTGTACGATAAGTTAAAATCCAAACCCTGTACCCGGTCGCTGTTGTAATTAATCTGGGGCACATCGGCACCTACTGTTCCGGGTAAAGCCACCGAAGGGGTAGCGGGCAATCCGGTTCTGTCGTTTCTGAAAACTTCAATAGTTCCGTCAACTTTTCCACCAAACAAACCAAAATCAATAGCTATATTCTTTATGGTGCTTATTGGCCAGGTTAAACCAGGGTTGCCAAGTTTTGGCGCCGACCCGTTTACCGCGCTTGAAGCAAAAATGTAGTTGTTTACCGGATAAGTGTAACCGTTAACATAATTGAATGCATTACCCTGCTCGTCACCAACCTTACCGTACGAAGCTCTGAGCTTCAGGTTGGAAAGGATGTTATCTGAGACCAGTTTGCGGAAAAAATCCTCTTTTGTTAAAACCCAGCCTATTGATGCACCCGGGAAGAAGCCATATTGATCGGCCCCTGGTTTATACAAACTGGTGCCATCCCGGCGAAAACTGAATTCGGCAAGGTACTTTCCTTTAAAATCATAATTAAACCTTCCAATAATACTCCTATGTGCCTGGTCCTGCAAAGCATTGGCATCCATTCCACCATACATATTGGAATTTTGCAGGCCGCCGAATAAATAATTTACCGGAATCTCGGTATCGCGGTATGCGTTAAAATTATCAGCAGTTTCATGGCTTTGCTCATAGGTAGCCATAGCTGTGATATTGTGGTCATCAAAAAAAGTATGCGCGTAATTTAACGTTACCTGGCTTAAAGTATTTAAGTGGGTATAATAGGCGCGGGTGATGCCCGAAGGTGAATTTACAACGCTTGGTATGTAACTATTGTCGTCTGCTTTGTAAGTATATAAAGAGAATGTCTTTTTTATCTGATTATAATCATTAACCCCATAATCAATATTAAATAAGGCCTTTGCACTTAATCCCTTTATACCTGGGATGTCATACGTTAAATTTAACTGGCTGGTAATACTTTTGTTCCTGCTCCTTTTTGAACCCACTTTGTCGGCATCGGTTATGATAGATGGGTTCATGTTATCATCAATTACAGCTGGATATAAAGGATTATCATTAGCGTATATCTGGTGTGTAGGTATCTGGTTCCAGGTGTACTTATAAATAGTCCATTCGTCTGTATAAGGCTGATTTTTTTCATCCATCCAGGCCGATGTTAATACCTGCCCTTTTAACCCTTTTGTTATATTGGCCGTAACGTTTGAGCGGAAATTATATTTGTTGTAGTTTAAATCTCCGGTTTTAAAAACACCGTCCTGCCGTTGATAACCAAAGTTGAAGAAATAGCTGATTTTGTCGTTTCCGCCATCAATATTTAAATTATGCTGTATTTGGTTGGCTGTCTTCCTGAAAACCATGCCTATCCAGTCGGCCGATTTGTAGGTGCCATCAAGCCATGGTTTGATGTCGGCATATGAATATTGCGGGGTTACATTAGATACAAAATTATTGGCAAAATCGCGTTTAACTTTTTCGTTTGTAAGCAGCATATAATCTACAGCGCCTACGCCCTGGGGCATACCTAAAAACGTTTGGATAGCGTCGTTAACAGAATAATTGATGTTAATGTTGCCGTTTTTTCCGCCTTTTTTGGTGGTTATTAAAATGGCGCCACCTGCAGCCCTTATACCGTATATAGATGCGGCTGCATCTTTTAGTACAGAAACGCTTTCAATTTCATTCGGGTCCATGCGGCCTATTGTTGATTGGTCGCCGCCAATTACACCATCAATTACAACCAATGGGGCGCTTGTAAACCCCCTGATATTTAAATTGTTGGCAAAAGATCCCGGTTCGGCAGTTGTTTGAACAATGCGTACACCCGGTATTTTACCGCTAAGCATATTTATAACACTTTCGTTTTTAGTTGTTACAATCTCTTTGCTTTGTAGTGTTGATACAGAGCCGGTTATGGTGGCCCTTTTTTGTACACCATAGCCCACAACTACTACTTCATCAAGCGTTTTGTTAGTTGCAGTTAATGCGATGGTGCCGCCTTTTATATCTTTTACAATTACCTCTTTGGTAAGGTAGCCTAAATATGATACCTGTAAAATCACGTTAGTATTTGCAACGTTCAGGGTAAACTTTCCTGCTATATCAGTTATAGCACCAGCTGTAGTACCTTTAATTTTTACACTTACCCCCGGAAGTGCCGACCCATCGGTTAAATCAATAACCTTTCCGCTGATAGAAGTTTGCTGGGCTAACAAACCAAGCGGGAAAAGGAAGAGGAGTATAAGTAAGTATCTAAGTTTTTTCATATTGTCTCTCTGTTAATATTTAAGTTTAATTGATTTGGTTTACCGTGTTAGGGTAATAAATAGCGCGTGCGGCAGCTACTTACGGCGGGTTAGGTGCGTAATGATACATGGTGTAATTTGGTTGGTTAATAAATCACCTGACGCTTATATGAGGGCTGGCAGGTGCTATAATTGGTTTATTTTACTGACACAAAAGAAGAGGCGATCATTAATAAAAAATAAATAATAGATTAATTTTAGCTGTAAAAACACTAAAAAGGAGGCTTTTGAGATATTTTTCGCAATCGATTGCGGTTTTTGTGGTTTTGGGAGGATTTTTGTTTTTAACAAAGCCTTGCCATGGATTGACGTGGCAGTTTTACTAAACAAATATTGCCAGGTGAATTAAATGGCAATCAATTCTTCTGATCTTTGTGAGATCAATACGAAGTGGAGGAGGGGTTTTATTTACGGTGATAGTATACTTGGTGTTAATGTCAATGGTAAATTGACGGATAGTCTTTAGCCCAAAGTCTTAAGCCAAAAAAGAAAAAATTCTATTGTAGGCTTACGACTTTGTACTGTTGGCTAAACACTAATAAAGGCAAACTAATAGTGTATTTTACTTTTTGCTACGATATCATGCAATATCATATCGGCGTGCACCCGCGAGTTTTCAATAAACCAAAGGTGAGTGTCTAAGCCGCCGCAAACAACGCCTGCAAGGTATAAACCCGGCAGGTTGGTTTCCATAGTTTCGGGATTGTATTGGGGGATGAATTTATCTTCGGACAGGATAATGCCCAGTTTTTTCAGGAAATCGAAATTGGGTTTATAGCCAGTCATGGCCATTACAAAGTTGTTGGGTATGGTAATCAATCCATCGGGTGTTTTGATATCAACCTCATGTTCGCGGATGGCTTCAAGATTGGAGTTGAAATAAGCTTTGATGCTGCCTTCTTTTATCCGGTTAATGATGTCAGGCCGTACCCAGTATTTAACCCGGCTGCTAATTTCCGGCCCACGCACCACAATGGTAACGTCGGCACCCTTGCGGTAAGTTTCCAGAGCCACATCGATAGCCGAGTTGCTGGAGCCAACAACCACTACTTTTTGCAAAGTATAATAATGCGGGTCCTGGTAATAGTGTTTTACTTTGGGAAGGTTCTCGCCGGGGATATTTAAATTAACCGCGATGTCATAAAAGCCGGTAGATACGATAACCTTTTTTGCCCGGTAGATTGCTTTACTTGTTGTTATAGTGTAGGCATCGTCTTCGGTTTTTACATTGGTTACCTCCTCAAATAAATGGAGCGGAAGGTTGTTGGATAGTGCAACCCTGCGGTAATATTCCAAAGCATCATTACGGGTAGGTTTGTTATGAACGGTTACAAAAGGTACGCCACCAATCTCTAATTTCTCTGAAGTTGAGAAGAAGGTCATGGTTGAAGGGTAGTTATATAACGAGTTTACCAGGCAGCCTTTTTCGACGATTACAAAACTTAAACCTGCTTTTTGGGCTGCCAGTCCGCAAGCTAAACCTATGGGGCCGCCACCTATAATGAGTATATCGAGCATGCCGCTAAGATAGGCAGTTTTTGAGAGAGAATTGTAGGGGATTTGGGAATTTCGATTTCGGATTCATCAGCCCTTCAATTTGCTGCTGCGCTCGCATCAAAGTAATGCAAACCGTAATTAATTAGGGTTTCAGCAAAATCCCATTTTTTCATGCCGCATATTTCTGCTGCTTGCCCTAAACTAAGCTTATCCGATTCATATAATTGGCCATAATCAAACGGACAGTTTCGTCATCTTCTTTTAAGAGCATCGGGAACCCTGTATTTTCATTGTAAGCCATTAGCGCTTATGAAGCACGTTGTGCAAGCAATCTTTTAAATTTAAAAGATTGTTCAGTTCGTAATCATTGAATAGTCCTTTATCAACATCAATTATCGACTCCAATCTTGTATAGAACTCAAACCAGCCGTCTGTTAAACCATTAACATAGAGTTGAGCGTCTTTTAGTTTATCGACTATTTCGATAAGTTCCCTTGAAATTAGAGATTCGCAAACAACATCGAATATCAGCCAATAGTCCTTCCATATTTGTTCAGTAGGTTTGATTGCCATGTAGGATCAATAACAATTTGTTGACTTGGAAAAATAGAGCCTTTGGGATATGTTAAATTCCGTTTTCCAGCGAAAAAAAGAAAATAAAAAAGGGTAAGCTACTTTTATCGCGCCGCTCAACTCTCTACCCTTGCTGTGTTCCCACCCTGGGGGAGTTCAAGAGGAGCTGGCCGTAAAAGACTTACCCCGGGGCAAATATAGAAAAAGGATGCGTATCAGGTTAATAAATTGTTAAAAAAGGCTTAGCCGCTGATAGCTAAAGGAATAGATTGTTGTTTGTTGCCCGTTGTGGGTTACATCGGGCATAAACCCCTGCTCTTCGTCGACCTTGAATGCGGGAAAACTGCGTATTTTAAAAATTTACTGCGTTTTTTTGACGGGCAAAAATAGAAAAGGCGGTTATTTAACCGCCCCCCTTTATTTTTTACTTTGTTAATATCAATTCAAGATCTTTTTTGATCAGATCAGCGTTTTTTGGTTTGATCTCGTAATCGAAATTAGCGGCACCATCAGTCGCGATCCGGATAATTGAAACTGATTTGGTTTTCAACGTTTCGATATCATCTTTTTCCAGCTTATAATATACAAGGTTAATAACCCGGTCGGCCTGCGAGCCGTAAGTTACATGGGCATCACCGCCAGCATCTGGTTTTAAGTCCAGTACGCTGTTATCAGTAAACTTAATATTGGTAATGTTAGCCGGACCTACAGACCATAACCGGGGACCATTCATATTATCTATCCTGAAACATAGCACGTAACTTGTTCCTATTTTCTCTGCGTAAACATATAATAGCCTGCCTGTTGCAAAGCCCAATTGTGTGTAAATTCTTTCATCAGATGTTTTCCACGTGGTGTCTCCTTTGATCTTATCGATCTCTGGTTTTTCTAATTTTTGGGCACTCGCAGAAAGCGTAATGCCGGCGGCTAAAATAGCCAGGAGGTAAATTTTTTTCATTGTGAAATTTTTAGGGTTAAGTAATAATTGATAAAAGGTTATAGGTTTAAAGCCAACAAGGTTTTATGTTAAGGTTTAGGTTTTTTTATTCAATATGAGTGTTTATGCCACGGCCAGCTTTCTGTCGAAAGGGATTTTTTTATATACTTTATAGCTATCAAATTTGGTGTCGGCCTCTTTTTCCAGCACAGTTATGCCATCGGCTAAAAACTCATCTTTGTATTCAATTTTTACAAAATGGGGCCACAGGACGTTAAATGCTTCTATCGGTATTTTACGAGCAATGGTAATGTGTGGATGGAGCTTTTTTATCATCAATAAATCCTTAATGGCGGTAAACCAATCGGATGTTTCTTTATCCAATTCTATTTCGGCATAAATGGTACGGAAGGCCGGCCCATGCGAAAAAAAGTTAAACCCTATGATCCTGATGTTATGCACAATGACAGTGCGCCTGATAATAAAATCGACCATATCATAAAAAGGGCCGATAAGTTTTGGTTTCTGTGAGCCGGGATCGACCTCATCGCTGTTAACATCCAAGGTAATATGCGCACGCGAATTCATCCCCTGGAAATTACCTATGCGGTTAAAACACGCTTTTTTAAAGGCGTTTATCTTTTGATCAATACGATCTGGCGGAGACAATACAGTCAGATAATATTTAAGGCTCATATTCAAGTTAAAAAAGACTGGTTTGTTTATTAACGACAGCTGTGTTTTTTAAATGCCGCATTAAATAATCCTGGTAAACACTGTTTAATGAATCTGCAGAACCTTTAAACTCAAATTCGCGATATACAGACGTGCCGGAATTAACCAGGTTTTTTAAAATGGTGAATTTTGATACCACAAACCTCTTTTTCAACTCTTTCCTTTGAAAATAGGGCCAAAGTAAATTAAATTGTTCGGGGGTAAGTCCGCGTGCTATGGTAATGTGCGGTGTTCCGCTGCCTTTGCCTACTATATCCCACAATAATTTAAGCCAGTAGGTATTATGGTCGCTTATCTTAAGCTTTGCGTAAATGGTTTTGTTATAGCCGTTGTTTTCGTTAAAACAATCAAAGCCATCTATCTCAAAAACAACTGCCGGTAAAGCCGTTAACCTGCGCTCAAACATCGAAAAGCCATGGTCATGTACATGAATGGGGTGCTTTGGATAATTGTTGGTAGTTATATGGGGCTTTGACCCCATGCCCGGGTAATCGCCGATTACCCGCCGGGCTTCATTTTTTAATTTAACAATCTCGGTATTAACATGATCGGGCAAGGACAATACGAAGTGAAAAAATGGCGAATTCATATAATTGCTGATTAAATTGTTTCAAATAAACTGGTCTGATCCTGGCCGACCATTTCAATCCGGCCGGCTTCAATGTTTTCGGTACCAATAAAGCCTTGCTGATTTTTAAATTCAAAGGCTTTAAAAAACTCCCATTTGGCATATGGGGCAAACGTATCGCGTTTAACTATGGTAAGCGCGTTTATCCAGAATGGCTCAACCAGCTTTTTATGCCTGAAATGAGGCCATAAATCGTTAAAATCTTTTTCTGCTATATTCCTGGCAATGGTTATATGCGGCGTAAGCGCCTTTTTTATTTTTAGTTTTTTCTTTAGCTGGCCAAACCAATCGTCAACAGCTGGTGTCGACCGTATATTGGCGTATATGGTAAATTTGCCGTGCACATGCGGGAAATTTCCAAATCCATCGATATGCAGTAATACGGGCGGCAAGCTTCTCAATTCTGTTTCTAACAAGTCAATGTTTCTATCAGTCATGAACGGCTTTTGACGTTCCTTATGCTGGATTGAAATATGAGCAGGCGAGTTCATACCTTGATAATCTCCAATGAGCCTTGCCGATGCCTTTTTATAGCGGGCAATTTCGGCCCTGATTATCTTCGGTGGCGAAAGCAGCATTAAATGATCTTCGTACATCCTCATGTTCTAAATTCTGTTAATCAAAAATACTAATATTATTAGTAAAATACCAAATTAATTAGCAAATTTGTTTCGTGGATCAAAAACGACATATCGTACACATCGATCTCGATTCATTTTTTGTGTCGGTAGAGCGTAAGTTTAACCCAGCGCTTATTGGTATTCCTGTGCTTATTGGTGGCTCGGCAGATAGGGGTGTGGTTGCCTCTTGTAGTTATGAAGCCCGTAAATTTGGTATCCACTCGGCCATGCCAATGAAACAGGCCATGAAGCTTTGCCCGCATGCCACGATAGTACGTGGTTCCCATGGCCGCTATTCTGAGGCGTCCAAAGAAGTTACAGATATCATCCACGACTCGGTACCGCTATTCCAAAAATCATCGGTTGACGAGTTTTATATCGACCTTACCGGCATGGATAGGTTTTATGATTGTTACCAGGTAGCATCAAACCTTAGGCAACGTGTTATTAAAGAAACGGGGCTACCTATTTCATTTGGGATGGCATCAGGCAAAACGGTGGCAAAAATGGCTACCAATGCGTCAAAACCAAACGGTCAGCTATTTATTAAGCATGGCGAAGAATTAAAATTCCTGGCTCCATTGCCTATCGGCAAAATTCCCGGCCTTGGCGAAAGCACAGCTCAAAAGCTATATCAATACGGTATTGAAAAAATTGGCGACCTGCAACGCGCTGACCTTAAGTTTTTAGAAACTGTTTTTGGCAAAGCAGGGATTTTTCTTTGGGAAAAAGCGCATGGGATAGATTATAGCGAGATTGTGCCCCATTCTGATCGTAAATCTATATCGACAGAGCATACTTTCGATATCAATGTAAACGACCAACGGACCATTGAAACCATCCTTGTTTCGATGACGGAAGAACTATCGTCAAAACTGCGGCGTGAAAATAAACTGGCATCGTGCCTGGCTATCAAAATAAGGTATGCCAACTTTGAAACCCACACCCAGCAGCAAAAGATAGCCCTTACCGCGGCCGAGCATATTCTGTTGCCCGGCGTCAAAAACCTGCTGAAAAAAGCGTGGAACCAGCACCGGCCCATCAGGCTGATAGGGGTAAGGTTAAGTAACCTCTCAAGCGGCCGCTACCAGATTAACCTGTTTGAAGATAATGAGGAACGCATCCGCTTATACCAGGCAATGGATAATATCAACTTTAAATTTGGTGATAAAACTATTTGCCGGGCATCGGGCATGGAGATAGGCACGAGGAATTTTAACCCGTTTTTGAAGGGTTAGGCTCTAAAAGGAAGAAGATACAGTTAAGGACAGTTTGCTAAAAAAAACGGTTAATTTAGCGCTTGTACTTCTGGTAAACCTGTAATTACTCCCGCCGTGATGAAACAAATAAGACCATTGCTATTGTTGGTACCCATATTCATGATCCTGAGCGCTTACAAACCCAGGGAGTTGACCTGGGTGGCCATAGGTGACTCAATCACTTATCTAAACGATCATCTTAATGAAACGGGTAACCGGGTAACCAGGGGATACCTAACCGGCGTGACCGAGCAGTTAACCGGTTTGAATTATATTAATAAGGGCTTTAACGGCTGGACATCGGGCGGTATCGCACAAAACATAGACAGCCTTGGAATTCCGGTAGCGGATGTTTACACTGTTTTTTTGGGAACTAACGACTGGTGGCAGGGAAGGCCTGTTGGCAGCCCGGACGATTATAAAGCCGGTAAAGGCAATGCTACCGTTTACGGCTCGTTCCGCATTATTATCAATAAGCTGCGTAGCTTAAACCCCGATGCAAAAATTATGCTGATAACTCCCATGCAAAGGGTTGACTTCGTGTATATTAACGATCAGCGAAATAATGCCTTTGGCAGCTATCGCACTAAGAATGGCCAATCGCTGGAAATGCTTGCGAACGCTATAGATTCTATCGGCAGCTGGGAACAAATTCCGGTGGTTGACCTTTACCATGACAGCCGGTTGGCAATAGAGAACCTGGTTAAATTTAAACGCCTTAAAAACCCGGCATCGGGCGCTTACAAGAATTACGTTTACCCGGAATTTACCAACGTCCCTTTTAATGCTGCTACAGATGATTACCCTTATCCTAAGGAGGCCATCGGGTTAACATACGACGGTTTACATCCTTCGGACCAGGGAAACGCTGTTATTGCCGGAGCAGTGACAAAAGTATTTAAGCAATGGTTTGGTGCAGATAATGCAACCGATTGGAAAGGATACATCGACCTGCAGGCATATACCAAACCGTTTTGGACGGCTGATACCATTGTAGATGAATCTGTACAGGTGATGAAGGATCAGGCCAATTTCAGTACGAGACTGCTTTTTAAGCCTACTAAAATAATATCGGTAAAAGCCGCCAATTACAGCAAGGAATATATTAAAGGAAAGGACTGGACTGAATACAACGGTAACCTGGTTATCCCGGAAGGCTCATTTGTTCCTTACTTTAGCCCGGGAGACCTGATTTTTGATAAAGCCAGACCGGGGCGTTCTATGGCGGGTAAAGTGCCAGGCACCCACGTGCTTTTTAGCGAAGGTCCGTTTTTCAGTTCAAGGCAAATATTGGTTTCGTACCTCCCTGAAAAGCGGCGAAACTGGAAAGGGCCGGTGCCCAGGTTTGCCGGATTGCTGCTGCCAAATACGCTTGTTAAATTGAAAAACCAAACTGGCCTTAAGGTAGTTTTTTATGGTAACAGCATAGAAGTAGGTTATAACGCCAGTGGCCTGGAAAAAACACCACCCTATATGCCTGTATGGCCAGAACTGGTGATTAGTAGCCTGAAAGCAACTTACGGGAATCACATTGCCTTTGCCAATACCTCGGTAGCTGGCCGTGCGGCAAAATGGGGACAGGACTCTGTACGCCGCCGGGTAATGGCAGAAAACCCAGACCTGGTAGTAATTGGGTTTGGGATGAACGACGGGACTGCGAAGATAGCCCCCCCGGTGTACAGGGAACAGATTAGGGGGATCATAGATTCGGTTAGGTTGGCCAATGCAAAAGCGGAATTTATTCTGATAGCGCCGATGCTTGCTAACCCGGCCTCGGGTTTCAGCGGTTTTCAGGTACTCTATAAGGCGGAACTAGATAAACTGGCAGGAAAAGGTATAGTTGTTGCCGATATTACAGGTGTACACTCTGAATTGTTAAAGCATAAAACTTACCAGGATATGACAGGTAACAACATTAACCACCCTAATGATTATCTGGCCAGATGGTACGCCCAATATATTTTAGGGTTGTTGCTAAACAGATAGTTGACTCCAGTAATTTTCGTTTTTTATTGTCGCAGTAGCGTTCTGCGACGTTAGGCATCTTAAATCTTATATCTTACATTCGCTCTTAATCACAGTTCGTCAAAGGTTTTTTACCATTGGTCAAAGTATTTATATTGATTGCGCCGGCTTTGTTTCCTTTGATAAAAAAACAAAACGATCATGCAATCCACACAACGACAAACTTACCTCGATTGGTTACGAATCATATCAATCATCGGCGTATTATTTTTTCATTCGGCCATGCCTTATGTGGCCGAGGATAACTGGCATATAAAAAACGCCCAAACCAGCAATTTGATGATGGAATCAAATCATTTTTTGCACCTTTTTCGGATGCCGCTGCTCTTTTTTATTTCTGGCACCGTGAGTTACTATATGATGCAGCGGCGATCTACTTTAAACTTCATCGGCTTACGTTTCCGCAGGCTGTTTATTCCATTACTGGTAGGCATGTTTATCATTGTGCCGCCTCAAATTTATATAGAGCGGCTGGCAAATGGCTACCAGGGCAGTTACTGGCACTTTTACGCAAGTGTATTTAATTTTGTGCCTTATCCTAAAGGCAGTTTTAGCTGGCATCACCTATGGTTTATTGCTTACCTATTTATTTACGATTTAATATTTGCCCCGGTATTTGCATGGATGGTCTCGCCCAAAAGTGATAGCTTTAAAACTAAACTAGCGGTCCTGGCTAAAGGTAAATGGATTTACCTGCTCATGTTGCCGGGTATCATTTGGTTTACATTTTTAAGCTGGCAATTACCCGAAACAAACGACTTAATTCACGACGGATGCTATTTTGTTTACTGGCTGTTTTTTGTTTTGGCCGGCTTTATATGTATTGTACAGCCCAAACTAATGGATAGCCTGCAACGGAACCGGCGTTTTGCTTTAACTATTGGCTTTTTGAGCCWCATGTTATGGGAATGCCTGAGGTGGAATGGAATCGAGCCTTTACACGCCCGCTGGCCATTTCAAAATATATTGTTTAGTTATGCTTTTACTGCTTTAAGGCCAATAATTGCCTGGGGATGGGTATTGGCTTTGGTTGGCTATGGCAAACAATATCTTAACCGCACTCATAAAGTTTTAAGTTATTTAAACCAGGCTGTGTATCCTTTTTATATTCTTCACCAAACTGTGATAGTGCTGCTGGTTTATTACATTGTACAGGTGCAAAATGAAAGTATCCTGTCGAAATATATTTATACCGTTGGGATCACCTTTTTTATAACTATGCTTATTTATCATTTACTGGTGCGTCCATATACCTTAACCCGCTTTTTATTTGGGATGAAACCTTTGGAGATGAGCCAAGAACCAAGAGTCAGGAATCAAGAAGATGTTGCTGAACTGGAAAAGCTTGGCAGCCGCGAACCACTTACTACATCCGTGGTATGAAATTGAGTTGCCAGGTAAGCAAATTTGCATAGTAAAAACAATTATCATACCTTAAACAAGATCAAATTACGACCTTAGTCTTAACTCTTGATTCTTAACTTTTGACTCTTTTCCCATGAAGTTTTTCAGGAAATATATTTCCCCCGCGTTGTATGGCCTGCTGGTATATTTTACCGTAAGGCTGCTGCATGACACTGAACATGATGAAATGTTTTGGAAAAGAGACTGGGGTTTAAATGTCCTTGAAATGAGCTGCAGTGTATTGGTGGGCTATGCAGGCATATATTTATTTGAATGGCTCTTTCGGTTTTATGACAGGCGCTGGCCACTGCAATTCAATTATCGGGGAGTAGTAAGAGAATTAACTATACTGGTGTCTGCTAACCTGGTTTTGGTGAACCTGATATTTACTCCAATGGCTGCATTTACTGACGACGGCCTATCCTGGGGTGATCTGGCAGACCTTACCATGATACCAACCTTATATGCCATTATTTATTATGGCATAGCCCGTAGCAGCACATGGTTAAAGGCCTACATTGCCAACAAAGTACAACTGGAAAAGTTGACTACCGATCAGTTACAAACCGAACTTAAGTTTTTGAAAGCCCAATATCATCCGCATTTTTTGTTTAATGCTTTAAACACCATTTATTTTCAGATGGATGAGGATGTGCCGGCGGCCAAGCAAAGTACAGAATTGCTTTCCAGTTTGTTAAGATATCAACTTTACGATCAGCAGCAACAGGTACCTATAAACCACGAATTGGAATACCTGCAAAACTACATCCGCTTTCAGCAAATAAGGGCCAGCAGTAAATTGAAGCTGAATATTTGTTTTGATGAAAGGTTAACAGACCAGTCAATTTACCCATTACTACTGCTTCCGTTGGTCGAAAATGCTTTTAAATACGCGGGTGGCAATTTTGAAATCAGTATTAGTGCAAATATTAACAATGGTGACTTTATTTTTGCTACGGTTAATGATGTACCGGCACAAATACAGCCTAACGAAAACTATACTGGTATTGGGTTAGAGAATTTACGCCGCCGTTTACAGTTGTTGTATCCGGATAAACACCGGTTAACGGTTGGCTGTGAAGGGAATCGTTTTTCAGCACAGTTAGTGATAGAATTTAATTGATGAACTTGATAACTTGTATAATAACCGATGATGAACCTTTTGCGCGCAAGGGCCTGCAGGGTTATGTGGAAAAGACCAGCTTTTTTGATTTAAAAGCGCAATGCGAGGACGCAATGGAATTGAGCGAAGTGCTGAAACAACAGCCTGTCGATCTGCTTTTTTTAGACATCCAGATGCCGCATTTAACAGGGGTTGAATTTATAAGATCGTTGCAAAATCCGCCAAAGGTGATATTTACCACAGCGTTCAAGGAATATGCCACAGATGGTTTCGACCTTGATGTGCTGGATTATCTATTAAAACCCATCTCGTTTGAGCGATTTATGAAGGCTGCCTTTAAGGCCAAAGATTATTTTGATCAAAAGGGGAGTATGGGTATAGAAATGGGATACATGTTTGTAAAGAGCGAAGGCAAGCTTGAAAAAGTTGTTTTTGATGAGGTGTTGTTTGTGCAGGGTATGGAGAACTATGTGGTGATACAAACGGCCAACAAAAAGATCATCACCCACAGTACATTAAAAGCTTTTGGCGAAAGGCTACCGCAGCGTAAATTTTTACAAACTCATAAATCGTACTTTGTGGCGTATGATAAGGTAAACTCCATTGATGGTAATATGCTGAATGTAGGAATACACCATGTGCCTATCAGCAGGCAGTTACGGGAACAGGTGATGCAGCTGCTGATTAACAGGGGGAAGTAAATTGGTTGCCCATATCTTGTTCTTAACCGCGATATGTTCTTCAAGGTTGGAGGCCTGTCAGTCTGAGCCTGTCGAAGACTCGCGCGGAGAGGCCTTTGCCTACCATGGTTCGACAGGCTCACTATGAAAGCCTTTTTACAACTTTATTTAATTAAACTGTTCTTTTAACCGAACCAGTCTATCAATCATCAGGTTAAGCTTTTCTTCTTCGTTTTTAAACATCCTGGGTTTTAAGTAAAAAGTGGTAAACAAAAACCAAATGGTGATGGAACTATAAGTGCCAATTTTAAATGCCAGGGAAGATTTTTCCAACACCTCGATAAAGTACAGTGCCAGGCCGGCGCTGATTAATAGAATGTAGATATAATAAAACCAACCTGTAATTTTCGACCGTGTTTTTTGGTATTCTTTAAGGCTATCCAAATACTCGGCCGGGTTAATGGTTGCGTCGCGCTTGCTTAAAATGTGATAGTGCCTTACGGTAAGCGCCAAATACATCAGCATGGTAAGCAATACTATTAAAATACCCGCCGTTGTAACCCCCGACTTGAATGCCAGGAAAAATGTAACAATGGCGGCAAATACTGTAACGGCCACCATGGCCACAATTGTCCAATACAACTTGTTGGTTATGCCGCGAATCCCCTTCTTTACCTGCTTCAGCACATCATCCACTGAAAGCTGATCTTGCTTTGGCTGTCCCTGCCAAACCGACATCAAATGATCAAAGTCTTTCATACTGGTTATATAATTCAGTTAACTTCTGTTTAATACGATAAATTTTCACCCTCAGATTTCCCTCCGATATCCCCGAAACCTCTGCTATTTCGGGATATGGTACTTCATCAAGTACCAATGTTATTATAATTCTTTCCGATTCCTCCAGTTTTGATATGCATTTGTATAGTAAAGCAACCTGCTCATTCTTTTCAGAAAACTCCTCTCGTTTAGTTTCAGCTATTTGTTCGGTAAGTTCGTCTTTCGCCTGTCGCTTCTCCGATCGCAGGTAGGTTAAGCAGGTGTTTACGGCAATACGATAGATCCAGGTAGAGATCATGGCCTGGTTACGAAATTTATCCAGGTTTTGCCATACTTTTAAAAAAGTTTCCTGTAGCAGGTCGTTCGCGGCGTCATCGTCGCCGGTATAACCATAGCACAAATGGAAAATCTTTTTAGAATTAGCTGCATAAATTTCCTTGAATGCTGCTTCTTTGTTGGCCACTGTTAATAGAATTTATATGGGTTAGATTATCTTAGTGTACATATGTTACAACAGGTAATCACTCTTTTTAAACCAGTTCAATTTTTTTTCGGCATCTGTAATTAATGCATTGTAGCTATCGGCAAAATCATATTGCAGGTCTTCATGTAGTTTAGTTATTAGCGTTTTTACCTTTTCAACCTGCCGGGTTAATATCAGGCGTATTGGTTTGTATGACGTGCGCCTGTCGGCATACTCCAGGTAATTACTGCAAAAATTTAGCAAAAACTCAATCTCGGCCGTTTTTGAGCCCGCAAACTTAGTGTATTTGCTCAATAATCGTAATATTTTACGCATGCCTTTAGCCGCGTTATAGCTCAAGGCCGGCAACTGGCTAAACATGAATCCTGCTTCGGCTTTAACTTTTTCAATAAAGGCCGCCTCATCGTAGGCTTCGAACAGCAAATAGGCCAGCAATTCTTTGTTTTCTTTTTTATAACGCGCCAGCCGAAGCAATAACTCAGACAGTTGCTCATGCGGCAAATGCTGAATTTCTTTTTTGATATGCTGTAGTCCGTAGGTAGTAACTGTCATTATAAATAGAATCAAGAATTGAGAGTCAAGAATCAAGACATGATCAATTCTGGTTGCCAATATATACAAAATGTTTTAAGAGAGTCAAGAATCAAGAGCCAAGAATCAAGAAAAACACAAATCTTCAATGATAATACAAATTAAGAAGGAAGGTGTTTGCGGGGCGAAGAGTCAAGGGTCAACCATCTGTTTGCAGCTTAATTTTTCCTGTCTTGACTCTTGATCTTGACTCTTGATTCTTTCCGCTCCGATTCTTAACTCTTGATTCTATTTCACTACTTTTGTCGACTGATCAAAATCCATGCAAAAAAAAAGCAAGCTGACGCTGTATATTTTTATAGCGCTTATCGCCGGTGTAATAGTTGGTTATATTTACAACACTAACGTAATCAATAAAATTAATGCCAATATAAGTACAGCGGATGCGCACATTAAAGCCATTGATAAAAACTTGCTGGCATCAACGGATACTACAACCGCTGGCTTTCAAAACTTAAAGCTACAGCGGAAAGCAGAAGTTAAATTACAGCAGGATAACAGCACTTTAAGAGAAGACAAGCTTGAGGGCTTTAATATTTTAAGTAAGATTTTCCTGAATTTGATAAAGATGATTGTGGCGCCGCTGGTGTTTACAACGCTGGTGGTTGGTGTTGCAAAAGTAGGCGATATTAAAGCAGTAGGCCGGATAGGCGGCAAAACGATGCTTTGGTTCGTTAGCGCCACCTTAGTGTCTTTATTGTTAGGGATGCTGCTGGTTAACTTATTTGAGCCAGGCAAAACTATGCACCTGCCGTTGCCAGACAGCCATTTAAGTACCGGTATCAAAAAATCGGCACTGTCATTAACCGAATTTATCGGGCATGTGTTCCCCTCAAGCTTTATCAAATCGATGGCTGATAACGAGATATTGCAGATTGTGGTGTTCTCTTTGTTTTTCGGTATTGCCACGGCAGCAATTGGCGAGCAGGGTAAAATAGTTACCAAAGCTATGGATGCCATTGCCCATGTGATATTAAAGATAACAGGCTATGTAATGAAGTTGGCCCCTGTTGCCGTATTTGGCGCTATAACAGCGGTAATTGCAAAGCAGGGCTTAGGTGTTTTATCAACCTATGGCATATTTATTGGCGAATTCTACTTTTCGTTAGTGTTGCTTTGGCTTATCATAATATCAGCGGGCTTTATTGTTTTACGTAAGCCCGTTTTCAGACTGATTAATAGCATAAAAGATGCTATGCTTATTGCATTCAGCACTTCAACCAGCGAGGCTGCTTACCCTAAAGTATTGCTGGAACTGGAGCGGTTTGGCTGTAGCAACAAAATTGTGAGTTTCGTATTACCATTAGGGTACTCATTTAATTTGGATGGCAGCATGATGTATATGACCTTTGCATCATTGTTTTTGGCACAATCATACGATATACATTTATCCTTCGGGCACCAGTTGTCGATGCTGTTGGTGCTGATGCTTACCAGCAAAGGTGTAGCGGGCGTACCAAGGGCATCTTTGGTTGTTATTGCAGGAACTCTATCAATGTTTAATATCCCAGAGGCAGGATTGTTCCTGTTGATAGGAATTGATCCTTTGTTAGATATGGGTAGATCGGCGACAAATGTTTTGGGCAATGCTATGGCAACGGCGGTTGTTAGTAAGTGGGAGGGAGAACTTGATAAAAC
>NZ_JBFUIA010000021.1:0-148254 GCF_056402115.1 Mucilaginibacter sp. P4_C11
GTCTTCGGCCGCTTCTTTCTGGCGAATATAAAAAATACAGAACTTAATAAGCCGGGTATTTAAATTATGAAACAATAACTCAAATGCTTTAATATCATCATTAAAACAAAGCCGTTGCCATAACCCCGAAGTATCTGTTTTAGAAATTTTCAATAGTTTAATAGTTAGTGTTCACCAAAACAATATAACGATGCAATGTAACAATTTGATAACAAAAACAAGTATTTATTTTAATTTTAACAACTTTTTTACTGTAAACCAACTTAACTCAAAATAAATTTACTTAGTGTGTAGGCAAATTGGCTGTAAAAGTTGTCAATAGTGTGTTTTAGGGCCATTTTAGGCGGTTTTAAAATGTTTAATTGACATTTTATGTTGCTATTTTGGTTGAAATGTATATAAATATAGTAGGGTATTGGTGCTTTTTTAACATTTTTGCCTGTTAGTTCATCTTGTACTTGTTACACTAAGTGCGCTTTTTTATAATTTAATACTCAAAAAAAGTTGGTAAAAATACCCGAATTTTATCCTGTATTTATTGGATTTTATCAGAATTTGCTTTTGAGATGTTTTAATTGGTTATTTTAATAAAGAAACAAAAAATAAATATATAAATGAAAAAACTCCTTTTTATTATAGCACTCCTTTTACCCATGGGTAAAGCGATGTCACAACAACATAATATGTCAAAAGATTATGTGGTACCTGATGATTCGCTGGTGCAAAAAAATCTTCATAAATGGCAGGGCCTTAAGTTTGGGCTGTTTATGCATTGGGGTACTTACAGCCAATGGGGGGTAGTTGAAAGCTGGAGTATTTGCCCCGAAGATGAAGGCTGGACCCAGCGTCGCGGGCCTTACAGTGCCGATTATAACGGATATAAAAAGGCCTATGAAAATTTACAAACTACTTTTAATCCAACCAAATTTAACCCCGAAAAGTGGGTGGCAGCGGCCAAATATGCCGGGATGAAATATGTGGTATTTACTACTAAACACCATGATGGCTTTAGCATGTTTGACACAAAACAAACAGATTATAAAGTAACCAGCACCAAAACGCCGTTTTCAAGTAACCCGCGCAGTAATGTGGCCAAGGAAGTTTTCAGCGCCTTTAGCAAAGAGAATTTTATGATCGGGGCTTATTTTTCAAAGCCCGACTGGCATACCGAATATTATTGGTGGCCATATTTTCCGCCCAAGGACAGAAATGTAAACTACGATCCGGCCAAACATCCAGATCGCTGGCAAAAGTTTAAGGATTTTACCTTTAACCAGATACAGGAATTGATGACCGATTACGGCAAAGTTGATATTTTGTGGCTGGATGGCGGTTGGGTACGGCCCAAAAATACAATAGACACCGCTGTTGACTGGCAACGTACCATTCCGTATGACCAGGATATTGATATGGCAAAAATTGCAAAAGCAGCCAGGATTAAGCAACCGGGTCTTATCGTTGTTGATCGTACGGTAGCCGGCCAATATGAAAATTATACCACGCCTGAACAACAGGTGCCCGATGCGCCGCTTGATCATCCCTGGGAAAGCTGTATTACCATGGGCAATTCCTGGAGTTATGTGGCCGGCGACCATTATAAATCAGCTAATGAAATAGTAACCCTGTTGGTAAAAATTGTTTCACGCGGCGGTAACCTGCTCATGAACATTGGCCCCGGCCCTGATGGCGATTGGGATCCGGTGGCTTACAGTCGCCTCAAGCAAATTGGCGACTGGATGAAAATTAACGGGGATGGTATTTATAGTTCGGATGCTATAGCGCCGTACTCTGAGGGAAATACCTACTATACCAAAGCAGGTAATAGCGTATACGCTTTTGTGCTGGCGCCCAAAGACCAGGATGATGTGGTTTTGCCTGAAAAAATTGCTTTGCACCTGACAGGTAAAAACAAAGTGAAAAAAATTAGTTTGCTGGGTGTTAAAGCAAAAGTTAAATACACCCTGGGCGAAGGCGTGGTAAATATAACTATACCTTCATCTTTGCAAACGCAATCTGGTTTAAAACAAGCAGCGGTATTTAAAATTCAATATTAACATTTACTACATCATATACTAAACTATAAAAAATGCCCCCAACTTTAACTTACAGGCCGGCAAAGCTAAAACTGCTTGTTACGCTGGCTCTGATACTGCCCTTTGCTAATATATACGCCCAAAGTAGTTACGAACTAAATTCCGGCTGGAAGTGTGCGCCTATCGGCAGTGTAAAAGAAAGCGGAACAGTACTATCGACTACAGCATTTAACACTGCAGCCTGGATGCCGGCTACTGTACCGGGAACAGTATTGACCACGTTATTAAACAACCAAAAAGTGCCCGATCCATTTTGGGGCATGAACAACGAGCACATAGCCGATATTTATAAAACCGGTGCCGATTATTATACCTATTGGTTTACCAAAGATTTTAAAGAAACGCCGGCAACCGGCAGTAACCAGGTTTACCTTAATTTTAGGGGAATTAACTATAGCTGCGATATTTATTTGAACGGCCATAAGCTGAACAAAACAATTCAAAAAGGGATGTTTTTGCGGTTTAACTACAATATAACGGCTTATCTTGCAAAAAATGGAGATAACCGCCTGGCTGTATTGGTGCATCCGCCAGATGTTGTTGGCAACCCAAATGGCGGCCAGGGCGGCGACGGTACAATTGCGCGTAACGTTGGTTTACAGTACACAGCAGGCTGGGATTGGATACAGCCCATGCGCGACAGGAATACTGGTATATGGGACAAGGTAACCATTCAAAAAACAGGAGCAGTACGCATTGCAGACGAACACATTGTAACACTGGTACCCGGGGTAAGGCTTCCGGAAGGGGCGCAACAACCCGCTGTTATTAAAGTAGCGGCCGAATTAAGCAACCCAACGCCGGCAGCGGTAAATGGCTCGTTAAGTTTTGAACTGGATGGTAAAACTATCTCAAAAGCAGTTAGCCTGAAACCAAACTCTACTACCAATGTTAGTTTTGCCGATTACAACCTTACCAATCCTAAACTCTGGTGGCCTAATGGTTACGGCGACCAACATCTTTATAATTTCAAGTTAAAGTTTACCGCGGCGGGTAAGGCTGTTTCAGATCAGCATCAGCTTAATATAGGGGTACGCCAACTGACGAGTGAATATAACGAACATACCGGCAGCCGCCAGATTATGGTTAATGGCCAGAAAATTTTTATCAAAGGAGGTAACTGGGTAATATCTGATGCCATGCTGCGCCTTTCGGATATGCGTTATGATGCCGAAGTGCGTTATCATCGCGATATGAACCTGAACCTGATCAGGATATGGGGTGGCGCCATGATTGAACGTCCTGAGTTTTTTGAGGCCTGTGATAGATACGGTATGCTGGTTTTCCAGGATTTGTGGGGATCTGGCGACTGTAATGGCCGCTGGCAGGATCCACAAAAACTGGACGACCAATGGACACGCCGCCAATACCCTGATGATCACGGGTTGTTCTTACGCTCGGCAATTGACCAGATAAAAATGGTACGTAATTATGCGTCACTGGCCATTTGGTGTGGGGGGAACGAGATAACCCCGCCTGAAGATATCCTTACTGCTTTGCGCGATACCATTTTGCCAAAATTGGATAATACCCGCTGGTTTGTTGATTACTCCAACTCCGATAGCATGTCGCACAATGTGTTGGGTGGTAACGGGGATGGGCCATACGGAATTCAGCCGTTGTCGGTATTCTGGGAGTTTAAAACATTTCCTTTCAATTCCGAAGTTGGCTCGGTTGGCGTTGGCGATTATGAATCGTTGAAGCGTTTTATACCCACAGCCAACATGATACCGCCCGTATATGACGAAGAAACCCACAAAACAAAAACAGACAGCGTTTGGGATTATCATAAATATATTGGCTATGATACCGCCATTAATAAATATGGTAAAGCCAAAAATGCTGCCGATTTTGCCATGAAAGCCCAACTGGTAAACTACGACCAGTATCGCGGCCTTGCCGAAGGTTTTACATCGCACATGTGGGACTGGTATACAGGTTTCATCATCTGGAAAACCCAAAATCCATGGACAGCCATGCGTGGCCAGATGTATGACTATTACCTTGACCCCAATGCCTGTTTATATGGCTTGCATAACGGCAGTGCCCCATTCCATATCATGTACAACCCAATTAACGGAATGGTAATGGTGGCTAACAATACTTTTAAAGCAAGGCGCAGTATGATGATGGTAGTAAAAACTTATGATATGGAGGGCAAAGAAAATTTGCTAACCCAGGTTTTTGCAGATATAAACGCCACTACCGTTAAAAAGTACTTCTCTATAAAAGGTACAGTTGACAAACTGGCTGCAAAGGAGGGAGTTTTTCTGTCGTTACAGTTGCTGGATGAAAACAAAAAATTAA
Organism: Mucilaginibacter sp. P4_C11; assembly: GCF_056402115.1. Lineage (NCBI taxonomy): Bacteria > Pseudomonadati > Bacteroidota > Sphingobacteriia > Sphingobacteriales > Sphingobacteriaceae > Mucilaginibacter > Mucilaginibacter sp. P4_C11. The sequence continues at coordinate 4,401 of NZ_JBFUIA010000021.1, forward strand.
TTACTGATAATACTTACTGGATTCCGGATAGCAAAGGCGGATTTTCCGGTCTGCAAAAAATGAAAGCCGAAGAATTATCGGTTAAAGCAAAATATATAAAACCAGGCAGGGTAGAAGTTACGTTAGTTAACAAAGAGAATAGTGTGCTTGCTTTTTTTAACCGGGTATCGTTGGTAGATGCAGATAGTAAAACAAGGATATTGCCGGCATTTTACAGTGATAATTATGTTACAGTGTTGCCGGGAGAGGAAAAAAAGTTAATTATTGATTATAATGCACCCGCATCTAAGAAAAAGCTTGAAGTGAGCATTAATGGTTGGAACGCCTCAAATGTTCCGCGAACGATAAGTATTGACGAATAGAGACAAATATGAAAATCAGACCGGTCATCATAACAGCACTTTTCCTGCTAACCCTGATGATCGGTCTGAATTCATTTACAACTTACTCTGTTGCCGCAAAGTCAAAGCGGTATAAAACCGATGATAACGGTAAAGCTTTATTTACTGTTTTTTGCGCCAGCTGCCACATGTTGCCTGATCCGGCAGGTTTAACTAAACGGGTATGGACACAGCATGTATTGCCTGTTATGGCTGCCCGAATGGGAATCATTTATCCTGGTTATAACCCGTTGCGGGGTTTATCAGACGAAGAAAAGGCAATTGTTAACAAGCATAATATTATTCCTGATCAGGCTGTATTAACACAGGAGGAGTGGAGCAAGCTTGTAAAATACATTACCGACCTGGCGCCTGACACTGTCATGGCTGATGAAAGCCGGCTAAACCGTAATAACCCTTTAAAACAATTTACCCGGCAGGATATCCAGGTGAGCGCCGAAGGACCTTCAATGATAACCGGGCTGGAGTACGACACAGCAAACAAAACTTTATGGATAGGTAATTATTTTAACGAAGTGCTTACCTGGAAATATAATATCGGGGTAACCAAAACCATCCAAACAAAAAGCCCGGTTGTTGATTTCAATTTTTATAAAGACAATACATATTTTACAGAAATAGGAAAGTTGTACCCGAGCGAACTGAGCCTGGGTGCATATGTTAATTACAAAGATAGCGCGAGCACAACACTACTGAGCTTATTGCACCGCCCTGTGCATACCGAGATTGAAGACCTGAACAACGATGATGTACCCGAGATCATCGTTTGTAATTTTGGTAATAAAACAGGCGGCCTTTCATTGTTTAAAAAAAACAAAGCAGGCAAGTATACCGAGGATGTGCTGCTGCCGCTCCCGGGAGCTATAAAATGCTATATAAAAGATATGGATGGCGATGGCAAAAAGGATATTGTTGCTATGTTTTCGCAAGGTGATGAAAGTGTGTATATATTTTATCAGAAAGATAACCTTAAGTTTAAAGCCAAACGTGTGCTGCGTTTTCCGCCTGATTATGGCACCACCGATATGACACTTGTTGACTATAACCACGATGGCCTGATGGATATTGTAACGGTACATGGCGATAATGCAGATTATTCGCAGATATTGAAAGCCTATCACGGTATACGCATCAATATTAACCAGGGCGACGGTGTTTTTAAAGAACAGTTTTTTTATCCCATATACGGCGTAACCCGTGTAGTAGCAGAAGATTTTGACAAAGATGGCGATATCGATTTTGCCTGCAGCGCTTTCTTCCCCGACTTTGGTAAGCTGGTTGATGAATCATTTGTTTACCTCGAAAATACGGATCAAAAAAAATTCACCTTCAAATCCTACACACTTAAAAGCGATATTCCGCTAAAGTCGCTCACACTCGAAAAAGCAGATATTGACGGCGATGGGGATATAGACATTATTGCCGGTAATTTTGCCCAAAGCCCCGGCGCAGTGCCTGATGCGCTTGACGAAAAATGGAAAAATGCTAAGTATGGCATTACTATTTTTTTAAACCAGCTTTATCAGCCTAAAAAGTAGTTGAACTATAGGTATCCCAGACAACAGAGCTTATTTATTTCCAGGAGAAACAGACGCCAGGGATGAAAATAAAAAAGCCGGCCTCAGTTTAACGAGGACCGGCTTTACTATATATATTAATCAGGAATGTTTTAATGAACAGCGAAGGCTTTTACAAAGGTGCCTGTAGCATCAAATACAACTACATACTTAGTACTGTTGGAGGTAATCTCTACATCATACCCTTTAATAACTCCGCTTACACTATGCGAAAAAGCTTTGTCAAAAACGTAGCCGGGGTAGGTTGTTGTTAAATAAGTGGTAATGGCAGCTGGCAGGTTAGCCGCCGTTACCGCAACATGGGTGCCAACGTGTTTGTCAATTTGGGTACGTTTTACTAAAGTTCCTGTTGCTTTAACAACTGTAATAAATAAACCTTTGTTTTTACTTACTAATACATAGGCGCTATCTGGCGTAATAGACGCATGAAGCAAAGTGTCTGTTGGGTAAGTGGCTTTAAAATAGCTGCTTACCGCAGATGGCAAAGCCGTTAACGCTACGGTATCACGGTGTTTACCATCCCTGTTATCAAACGGGCCGCCGTGGTGCCATCCCGGGCCTTGTAAATCATGTCCGTCGCGCTGTTCAAGGGTACTTACAAATACACCGGCAGCGGTAAATTTAAGGCCAACCAATGCATTGTTATATTTAATTACCACAATGTAGTTAATAACTGTTTTGGCACTATCGGTAATTGCATATGCTTTTTTAAACGTGTAGCCGCTGTAACTTGCGGCAAGGTAAGTGCCAATAGCTGTTGGCAGCGCACTAAATGCAACAGAGTCTTTTTTGTCATGATGGCCCAAGCAGCCAACCATATAAACCGAGTCGGTTGTACCCGAAGCCAGGCTGATGGCAATAGCCCCTGTTGACGCAATGGTTGTAGAAGTTGGGGTAGTTGTAGTTGTTGTTTTAGATCCGCTTTCTTTTTGGCATGAAGCAAAACCGAACGTAACAGCAAGCGCCAATACCCATAAATAAGTAATTTTCGTTTTCATCTGGATTTATTTTGATTAATAATGGTACCCGATATGGTTATCGGGGTTGTTAATTAAAATTACCAGTGATGGGGGTTACCAGACAACGATGTGTCGATAAAAGGCGGTTATTTATCGATGAATGAATTTTACTGTTAATTATTCTTTAACCCAATAACGCGACTTGCGTAATTTGTCAAATACTCGTTTTTTATAAAAAAGTCGAGGCTGAAAATGGTGCGGTAATCTTGTGTAGTATTAGGGTTTGCTACCTGCGTAAGATTACCTGTGCTTGATGTAACATAGGTATAAGTAAAACCCTGGTTGGTTTTTAAGGTAACTGTCGTATTGGTGGGCAAAGAGACAGCGGCGACCGCAAGCTTGTCTTCGATAGTGCTAACTGATGGCGTACCTGTATCAAATAAAAATATAGCATCAATGGTTTTATTGTTATAAGTTAACGTTCCTTCGATGTATGGGTTGTAGCTGTATTTTAGCAATAATGGGTGCATAATAAACCCAGCCGACGATAAATCGGCACTGGTTAACCCAACCGTAAGTAAGTTGGAAACATACGTAGGCGTGCCCAGGAACGACGTACTGCTTAACGTTGCCAGTTTAAAGCCGCTGGTTAGGCCAGTACCGTAAGAATAGGATTTTAACGGGCTCGATATATTCGTATTTGTGCTGCTCGTTCCCGTTCCTACCCCAAAAACATCCGCCGAATGGGCGGGATATGTGTTACCCTTGCTGTCTTTTATTTTGTAATATAAAAAAAATGGAACCCGTTTTAATTCCAGGCTTCCTAATGAATTGCCAACGGTAATGTTGGCATAAGCTAAATTTCCGTATTCTGTTGTGGTACCTGTTGCATCTCCAAAACTTACTGTTGATGTTTTTGAGGTTACCGTGATGCCATTTACAACCGTTGAGTCGCCTGTTACTGTGATACCCGTAGAAGTTATCATTGATGCAGGCAAAATACCGGTAGCATCCAGGGTCATTCCCGGTGATCCGGTATCAAATATAGTCCCGTAGTTTACAGTTTGCGTGCCTATTTTTGTAATAGGAACTAATAGCCTTTTATCAACGTCGCTGGCATATTCGTATAAACCAATGGTTACCGGCGTTGCGTTTACAACCGCACTTGTTTTATCTTTTTTGCAGGAACTAAAAGCTATAGTTATTGAAAGACAGCCAATAAGCTGCATTTTTAAAAGTAAATATTTTATTTTCATTTATAACTTATATACGGTAATGGCACCTTAATGGTTGGCCGATATTTAACACAGAAACTCGCCAATCGTTTTTAATCTAATCAAAAGTATAATGCAGGCTGCGCAAAAAAATTAGTGAATCGATAAACGGTCATATTATACCGATCAATCAATTACAACGGTTTAATCCATCGCTGCTGGAAGCATCGGCAGGCTTAATAACCAACGCACGTTCAAAAAAGGGTTTGGCATCTGTTTTTTTGCCGGCCATCAGCGTACTCCAGCCTAGCATGTGGTTACCATCATAATCAAAAGGATAAAGGGTTACAACTACCCGGAAACACCTTACAGCGGCATCATATTGTTTACGGTTATAATAAATTACACCGGCCCAGTAATTGGCTTGTGTGTTTTGCGGGTCTATTTTTAAAATAGCAAGGTATTGTTCAAGCACTTTATCCCAGCTTTGTAAAAACGAAAGGGGTTTTACATAGCCAAACTTAGGTTCAATAGCACCAGGTTTTATGCTAATGGCTTTTTGATAATAGGCTTGCGAAGCTGTATAGTTTTTGTTGAGGTAGTGCAGCCAGCCTAAGCGGATATTTATCTCATAGCTGTTATCAGTCAGATAAGGATAAATATCGTTGATAGCTGCCGTATAATTCTTATTCTGCTCATTTACATAGCTATTACGAAATGCTTTTTGCAGCACAGCATTTGTTTGGGCCTGTAGCTGTAACGCAAATAAAATTAAAAATACTGCTATAAACGTTTTTTTTAAAATTTCCATATCATACCTAACGTAACAGAATTTTGATTATAGTTTACAGAACGGTAAATATCCGCCTTCTTTTCATAAATATAGTTTAAATTCAACAGGGCGTGGGCGTTTAACTGGTAAAAAACTGTTTCCCCGCATTTAAATTTTGTTGGGTCGATAGAATTATATACATAAAGACCATCAGCATCCAAATAATCGTCTTGATTGCCAAAAGTTGCCGATGTTTCAAGCCATGTTTTATTAAATGCTTTAAAGCCCAATGCCTGGTTGTATACAAAACTGTTGGTTCCGCTTAAGTTTAATACCGATGCCCTGCTTGTTGTGTATAAATTAAGATTGCCCAATGGGTAAAAATTTAGCCTGGTATTATATTGTTTTAAAGTGTTGTTTATTAATCGGCCAAAATTAACATCTGCCTGCAAGTCAACAAAACGGCCAGTGTATTTTATTCCTAATAAACCTAAATTACTATTGTTGACGCTACCCCGGTAAGTAGTGTAAATGTAATGATACGATCCAATGACGTTTACATGCGGGCTAATACCAAATTGTGCCCTAACAAAATATTCTGTTTGCCTGTCTGTTTTACCCGATAGATATTTGTCTGCGTCCTTGTCGTAAAATAACGACCGGAATATGTTTTGACTGAAAAACATGAACGACTGATCTAACTGCAAACGCCACGACAGGCGGTTACTTAATCCAACACGTTCAAAAAAACCATTATCGCGCTGGCTATTGTTGGGCAGTTTTAGGCCGCTTTCCAGTTCTGCATCTATCACCCCAAATGGAGAAAGTTTCAGAGAACGCCTGGTTGCCGTATCCAGTTTTCCGGCGTTATATGATGCTCCAAGGTCGTTATTTAAATAGGTATTGCAGTAATAATCGTACAGGCGTGCCGTAAAATTGGCCGAATTATTACTTAATACCAGGTCAAACTGTTCGATAGCCGCTTTGTAGTTTCCGGTTATCATGTAAGCATAGCCAAGCTTAAAACGCAGGCCCGGAAAATCAACGCTATCCGCAATGGCTTTGTTGCCGAATACGATCATTTGTTTCCAATCGCCGGCATTGTACAGTTGTTCGGCAGTGCTATCGGCTACGGCAAATTTGTTATCCTGCGCTTTAGCGGCCAGCGCAGCAAATAAAGTAAAAAGCAGTATTAGTTTTTTGTACCCCATTTTGCTGTAATGTTTTTGCCATTTGAATTGATGCTGAAAGAAACCAGGTTGCCATGATCTACATAAACGCTTACTTCAGCATCCTCGTTTTTTTTACCTGCTATTTCAGTATGAATTTTAGACGTGATGCTTACTCCATTTTTATTAACCAGATTGTAGTTATGGTAATTAATATTAATAAACCCGTAAAATGGTGCAATAACGTCTTGTATCCAAAGTAAAAGTTTATTGGCTGTTTCGTTAAGCGGTAATTTGTCGGTTATTGGCATCCCTTCGTTATTGCTAAAAACAACTTTGTATGCCGCCAGGTAAAAGTTATAAAGCAGCGATTTCTTACTACCGTAAAAACTGGTAAAATAAAACATAACGCCGTTGTTGATAAAATAGGCAACTGCCCCTGTTGTTTTGCTATAGATGTAAGATTGGCCTAATCCATCTTTAAAAACCTCCCAATCTTCGGTTGTTCCATTTTCGGATACCAGGCTTGCAACATATCCTGGTTGAAAATCAAATGCCTTTTTAATTTGGTTGTCAATTTCAGGATTGCCAACAAGCTCGCCTTCTGTAGGTATCGTATGGCTTATAAAGCTGTTCTTGTGTTTAGCCCGGCTAATATAGTGGGATATGGGATAACTCAACGTTCTGGACCCGATGTAGGGCGTAGCCTGCACTTGAAAGTGCAGATGTGGTTCGGGGGACCGCCCCGAATTGCCGCACAAACCAAGCAAATCGCCGGTTTTTACAACATCGCCGGGCTTAACTTTTACCGAATTTTTTTTGAGGTGCGATACTTTGGAATAAAAGTCTGCTGCGTGACGGATCACCACGGTGTTTCCCCAGTTTTCTTTAAGGTTTTCTTTGCCGATGGCGTTATCTTCTATATTGTTTACAACCTGTTCAACAACGCCGGGGCCGCAAGCCAAAACAGGTTTGTTAAAGCAATAAAAATGTTCGGGCAAGGTACCCGGATACTGAAATGTGTTATGTTCATCATCGCTGATCACAAAATCCAGTGCCTGGCCCCAGTCTCCTTTGTGTGTTATGTTACCATTGTATCCCTGCGACACCGTCCAATACCCCATAAACGGCAGGTTAAGTTTGTAATATTTAAGATCGTTCAGCCGTTCCTCCTGGTTTAAAAACTGGTAAAGGTTTCGTTCCGGCGAATAGTGCTGGAACACAACCAATTGTAATTTTTCACTGGTATGCCGCAGTTTTAAAAAATACAACAGGCTGATATTGACGATACAAAATGGAAGCGAAAATACCGGCAATGCATGTACCGACATAAAACCTGTTAAGCCGTTAATAATAAGAAAGCCCATTGGGATGCTCAAAATTGCCAGCAAATAGGAGCGGAGGGATGGGATTGTAAAAAAACTTCCGATGGCTACTGCAGCCATCATGAAATTGGCTCCTAAATGATAATAGCTAATTCCCTCTGGGTAAGTATGCGTAAGCCCGTTAATGCCAATTGCGCTTACAAAGCTGACGATAAGCAAGCTAAAAGCAATGCGCGAATGAATAAGCATCCCTAAACTGATAAGCATCCCCGCGATGATATTATGCTGAAATAACACCGCACTTAATGAGCGGAAGAAAAGACTCACAAATTGCGGCAATTCCGTAGCCAGGTAACCCTCAATGCCTGCCATATGGTTGCCCGGGCCGGCATAAATCTCTTCTAACAGGTAGCTGTCTTTTTGTTGCAGGCCCATAGCGAAAATACTATTAGATGCCAGCAGCACCAGCCAAAATATAAGTACAAAAGGCAATGATAGCATGGGCAACCCCAGCGTACCTAACCGTGTGGAGATAATGATGGTGGCCACAATTACAGCACAGCAGGCAACAAAAAGCCACAGCAGAAACACAGGGGTTACGCTATAAAACGCGCCGAAGGCAATGCCCAACAACAGGCAATTAAAACTGTAAATACCCAGTTGCAGGTTGTCGCCATTAAACTTTAACAACCGGCATACTATTAACGAAAAAACAACACAACCTAACCCGGCAAAGCCAGATACAGGATTAAAAAAAGAAACCAACAGCAAGATGGTCCCCAATATTCGGTTCTGTGAAAAAAACAGTACCGAATAGGAACTAACTACCGATTTTATAAATGCTGTGATTTGCTTCACTTGCTGGCTTTTAAATGTTGGGGCATAAGCTCGGGCCCTTCTGTGTATTCAAGTGTTTCGTTGCTGCGGATAAGGTGGGAGCGCTGCTGTTCATCTATTAAAACCACAGCCGGTCTAAGTGTTATAAACTGCATCCACTGCGTCATGTTGTAAGCGCCAACTTTGTGTACTACCACGTTATCGCCCGGGTTAAGCAGGGGCAGGTTAATGCTTTCCCTTATTACGTCAATATTCATGCATAGCGGTCCGTAAACCACCATATTTTCTGTATGCGGCGCAAAGTCCTGGGCCGGGCTTATCTGGTGTTCATACCAAAATGAGGTGAATAAAATATTAACACCAAAATTCATTATGGCAGCCCTTTTACCATTACTTAAGCGTTTATTGGCTATTACCGTACCCAGCAGGTAACCGGCGTCATCTATTAATAACCTGCCGCTTTCCAGGATAAGTAAAGGTAAATCGTCATTTGCAAAGCCAAAATTGAGCATTACCGATGTAATAGCTTCGGCAAAATCATCAACAGAAGGCACCGTGTCATTCCCGGGCAAATAGGCGCCTTTTAAAGTATTGGTTGATGGAAAACCACCGCCCATATCAATATATTCTATTTTATGACTCAATTGCGTTTGGCAGCGCATAGCCAAATCACATAGTTTAGTTGCCGCAATACCGTAGGCTGCTGTTGTAAGCATATATGTGCCGATATGGCAATGTAACCCGGCCAGCTGTAGCTTGCCCGAATCAATTACCTTTGATAATGCTGTCCATGCTTCGCCGTTTTCATAATTAAAACCAAAACGGTCCCAAAGCGGGTATACGCCGGTATCCATATTTACGCGAATGGCAACTCGTGGTTTGTTGGCCAGGTTGTTGCTTAATGCAAGCAGCTGGTTAAGCTCTTCAAAATGATCTATATGGATAAGCGAGTCGTTTTCAATGGCCAGCTTTAATTCGTCATTTGATTTGCCTGGCCCGTTAAAAATAATTTTGCAGCCCGGCACGCCGTTGCCCAATGCTTTTTGATATTCAAAACCGGATACAACTTCGGCCCAGCTACCTTCCTGGTGAAATACCTGGCAAACAGCATTCAGGTAATTGGTTTTATAACTCCATGCAAATTGCACCTTTGGGTAACGGGTACTGAAAGCCCGGTACGCCGAACGGTAGTTTTTACGGATCTGTTTTTCTGATAATACAAAAACCGGCGAGCCGTATTGGTCGACCAAGCTTTTAACAGAAACACCCTCGATGCTTTTAATAGGCTGTATGCCGGTGCGTGTGCCAAACTTGTTCATCACGCCGGCGTGCAGTTTTTTAATATATGGCTTTTCGTATTTCAGCTTTTCCATTGTAATCAAATTATAATTCGCCAAATACCGATATGTGCTGAAAATCGCTGATATCGGCAATGTGGTCCCATGAATACCGCACAAACAGTTTACCTGCCTGGTAATCGGTGTATGGTAAAACATCATCGCCCAAAGCCATTTTTACCATAGCTTCGGGCTGGTTTTGGCCGGCAGCGGCTGTTAAATAAATCCATGCCGGAAACCGTGGGTTAATCTCTAATATATATAAATGCCCCTCGGCATTGCTCATGATCTCCATTTCGTAACTACCTTTCCAATTGGTTGCTTTAGCAAAATTGCCGGCCAGTTCAATAAGCTTATCTTCCTTGATGGTAACTCCGGCCCAAGCTTTGCCTTTATCGGTAATATATAGTTTCCGCATGGCCACTACGCTGGTATTGTTGCCTTTACCATCGCCCAGCGCAGCTATATTTATTTCGGTACCGGTTATGTATTGCTGTGCTATTACCGGTACTCCCCATGTGGCATTAAGCTGATGAAACGCTTTAAGGGCCTGGTCCATGGTATATACCACATAGGCATCATAAAATTTCCCTTTTATTACCATCGGGAAGTTAAACTCATCAGCTGCTTTTTTCAGTTCATCGGCATGGTATATTTTATGATCGGCAGGGACATAAAATCCATTTTTTGTTCCAAAATCCTTCAAATTTACTTTATCACGCAGTGCCAACTGTTGTTGCGAAGGCAGCAAAGTAGCTATACCCATTTGCTGTAACTGCGGTGCTATCTTGATAAAATTAAACAGCTCCGAATCAAAATTCGGAATAACCACATCCAGGTTTTCCTGCTGATGGATATAGGCCAATCTTTCCAATAAGGCACTGGTACCTTCTGTTGGGTAAGGTATTTGATAGGTTTTGTTTACATGTTCCCGCAAATAAATCCCAGGCTCCAATGATTCATAGGATAAGCCGATAACTCTTAATCCTGCCCCAAAAGCCTCCCTTAATGAGCGGATAACCGCCATACCCGGCCCTGGGTTGTCGTTGGCGTTAAGGCCGGTAACTGCAATACATAAGTTACTGTACTTGTTTGGCATTATCCTTCAGTTTCAAGCAGGTTTGCTTCCTTTAGCTGTACCATCCAATCTTCCCAGTCAAGATCCAGTTGGCGCTCACTTACGTTATACCTGTTCAGTATATCTTGCTTTATCTCACTTTCTGTTTTGCCACTTTTCATAGCCAATAACAGCAGTGCAGCAATGGCATTTCCCGAAAAAGAATCGCCGGTTGCCGGGTTAAAAATAAACCCGTTTTCGCTGGTAGCTATGTTACTTTTAATTTTCATTTATAATTGCAGGTACGGTAAATAATAAAGGCTAAACTTAACAGGTTTACGCGGGTTTTACAAAATTGATGTTTTCGGTTGATTGGGTTGATTAGGTTGATTAGGTTGATTAGGTTGGATTAAGTTGATTAGGTTAAATTCAGTTGATCCAAGTCCATCATCTTACTCCAACTCGATTAACTTGCTCCAACTTAATCAACTCAATCCAACTTAATCAACTTACGCTAACTCAATCCAACCCAATTACGATGCCATCAAATATTCCATCCGTGATGCCAGCAATTCCATATCCAATGGTTTTACAAATAAAGCATCGCATTTGTATGATTCCAGTTCGGCTTTTTTGCTTTTGAAAGCTGTAACCACAATTATGGGTACCTGCCTCAATTGCTCATCGTCCTTAAAATCCTGGCAAACTAACGCGCAATCCATATCTAACAGTAAATAATCTAAAATGATCAGATCTGGATGTATCACTTTTGCTTTATCATAAATGGCATTAGGATCATAAGTAAGGTGTACATCAAAATTGCCATAATACATAATATCATCAATTACAGATAACATTCTGCTGTTTTTATCTAAAATCAGGATCTTCTTTTTGCTGCCTGTAGTTTTCATCTTTTAGGGGATTAAATAAGTTTATAGTATAAAAATCGCCTTAATGCCGCTGTTTAAAAACAATGTGTCGGTTAATACCCCCAATGTGCCGATGAACGGGTTAAAAGACAATTATTTAGACCAGTCTTTGATGAAATCGGCGTAATTGGTGCCTATCGGAAGTTCGATATTGCGCAATTTTACCTTGCGGTTGTATATTGACCTGATTTGAGCCTTTGCCACCACAAAACTTCGGTGGATGCGGATGAACTGGGTGGCCGGTATTTTTTCGATCATGCTTTTTAGCGACATCAACGTAAGAATAGGCTTTTCGGCACTGAGCAGGTGGATTTTAATATAATCCTGCATACTCTCAATGTATTCGATATCCCTGACTCCGATTTTTATCACCCGGTATTCCGAATGCACATAAATGTGTTCATCCCCGGCGGTGTGGTCGGTATGCTTAAATTGATAATAATCAATGGCTTTATGCACGGCTGCGCCAAAGCGGTTGCTGTTGATGGGTTTCAGCAGGTAATCCAACGCCTCCAGTTCAAAACCTTCAAACGCGAATTTTTTATAAGCCGTGGTAAATATAATCATCGGCTTTTCGTCCAATGAGCGCACCAGGTCAACCCCGGTAATATCGGGCATATTAATATCCACAAACAGCACATCTACCGGGTTTCTTTTTAGGTACTCTGCACCCGAAATGGCGTCTTCAAAAGTATTTACCATCTTCAGCGATGGATAATCTGATACATATTTTTTGATGATCTCCAGCGCCAGCGGTTCATCATCAATGGCTACACATTTTAACTGCATAATGATATTTGTTTAAGCTAAAAGCTGAATGCGTAAAGCAGAAAGCTTTAAGTGTCTTGTCAATGTAAAATGAGTGTTAGTCTTAAGCTCTAAGTCCTGAAAAGACAGATTTCGACTTATGGCTTCCGACTATGTAATATAACTTAAGCATCTATTTCCAACTCAACCCTAAACATTGCGGCTTCCTGGCTAATGTTTAGCCTGTGCCTGCCCGGGTAAATGTGCTGTAACCGTTGCCTTGTATTTGTAATACCGATGCCTTTGCGGCTGCTTGCAGGGCGGTTATCAAATATGGTATTCTCGCAGGTGAATAATATCTTGTCGTCGGTTACTTTCAAATTTATGCTGATTACCGAAGGTTCGTGCTTACTTACGCCGTACTTAAACACGTTTTCAATAAAGGTCATCAGTACCAACGGGGGCACTTTCTTTTGTGCCATATCGCCGTAAAAGTTAAAATCCAACTTGGTTTTTTTTCCCAAGCGCAGCTTTTGCAAATCAATATAATCGTTGATGCAATCTATTTCGCTTTGCAGCAACACAAAATCCTCTGTCACTTCATCTGTTACGTAACGCATAATGTTGGATAGTTTCATGATGCTTTCTGAAGTATGTTCACTATCCGTTACCGATAAAGCATAGATATTATTCAGCGTATTGAACAAAAAATGGGGATTGATTTGTGCCTTGAGGAAGGATAGCTCGGCATGGGTTTTCTCTGCTTCGGCCCTGATCACCATTTGCTCGGTAAGCTGCCACTTTTGCACCGTACTCATAGCTATGCCCAAACCTATTACAATAATGAAAATGAACAAGCCTACCATATCAATATTACCCGATTGATGAATAAAAATGATTTGGTTGGACGTTTTTTTCAGGCTGGGGTCCTGCATCCTTAAATCCTCATGAGGCAGCGGCCCAAAAGGAAGATTTTTTGGGTCGGCATTACCGCTATCGGCCCCGGGCATCAATTGCGGCCCGATAGGGGCAGTGGTGCTTTGTTTTTCTTTGAGTAAATTATGTAAAAGCAGGTTATCAAACGGCTGCAAAAAGTATACGCAGCCCGATAGTAATAATACGATAAGCCCGTAAACGACATATTTTTTATGGAATACAAACCTTGGTACCAGGTACCAGGCATTAAAGTAAAACATGAAAATATAGGTAAGACAAAACAGCCAGTAATAGGGCGATAAAATAACGTTGTAGGTGCTGCTGCTGCTTTGCTGCGTACGGTTCATGAATAACAACGGAAAGCCAAAGAATACCAGCCAGCCGGCTGCATGAATGAATATATTAGTGGCTTTTTTAGAAACGATCATCTGGTTAAAAAATTTATTAAATATAGCAGCCGTTGCAATGCCAATTATCGATCATGTTAAAATAGTTAAACTCAGTTAATCATTTGTTTTTCATTTGGGTAGTTCTGAGGGTTTAAATAAGCGCCCCGGAATTAACCACGGGGCGCTTGCAACCTTATGAAAAAAAACAGAACACAGTAGCCGGGAAATGTCCCGATATCCCGGTTACTGGCTCAAAGGTGATAAATGACCGGGCAAGGGGCAACCGTTTATCGGTGAACCGTGGTTTTGTATAGATGAATGGTTAAAAAGAAGCTGACGAAATAGACAAAGCCTATATAAATACAAGCGGGAGAGAAGCCGGTAAAGAAATGTATTACTCTTTAAGCGCGCTATCCCAATGCTCGGCTATTTTGCCGTTTTCTATACGCAGCATATCAAACCAGGTGGTGGTATATTTTTTGCCTTTTGCTTTCGGATCTGGGTGTTCATTTTTAAAACTAAGTACTACCAGGTTGCCTTCGGCAACTATCGAAATCAGCGGAGCTTTTACAGTGGCCTGGATAGTTAAAGGTTTGGCAAATTTGGAAAAGAAATTAATAAACCCTTGCCGCCCGGTAGGTACATTGGGGTTATGCTGAATGTAGGTTGGCAGCAGGTATTTTGCGGCAAGGTTAAGATGGCCGCCTTCAAGCACCTCGCGCCAAAAATCATAAACCAGTTTTTTGTTTTTGGCAAGTTGGGGGTCTTTGCTGTATAACATAGCCTTTTGGTCTTGCCCAAACGAATGAAAAGCCACTAAAAGTGTGAATACGAGGAATAAGCCTGCTTTTTTCATGATTTTATAATTGATGGTTAAAGGTATTGATTTTTCAAACTTCTGCCAGCCAAAAACAACGGTGTTTGTTTGATGAACTAAATAACAATTTGAGTACTTAAACGCCTTTCCCTTAGGTGTTTTTACGCTTTTTGATCGGAATTTAATCTCTATCAAAAATTATTATATAAATTGCTGGAAATCTTATCTTAATGAAAAAAATAATGCCCCTCATTATTGCTGTGCATATTGCAGCTCACCTGTATGCACAGGCACCGGCAACACCAAAAAAGCCGGTAATTGATACCTATTTTGGCATGCAGGTTACCGACAATTACCGCTGGCTTGAAGATACCAAAGATACTACCGTTAAAAGTTGGTTTAAGGCGCAAGCCGACTACACCAACAGCATCATAGATAAAATTCCCGGCCGGGACAGTTTGGTAAAAACGCTGAAGTATTATGACTCGTTGGAGCCGTTTAAAATAAGTGGCTTGAAGAAAAAGGGTGGTCGTTATTTTTACAAAAAAACCATAACCGGGCAAAATGTTGGCAAATTGTATTACCGCCCTGGCGAAACGGGAACGGAAATTTTATTGTACGACCCCAAGCCGGTAAAAGGGAAACAATATTCTATCAACTATTTTTTGCCGAGCGATGACGGTAAAAAAATAGCTTTTGGGGTATCTGTAAGCGGATCAGAAACATCAACCATTCATGTGATGAATGTAGATACTAAAACGCTGTATCCTGAAACTATCTACCCATCGTGGTTTGGAGTAAGCGGATGGTCGCCGGATGGTAAGGGCTTTATTTACACATTGCAAAATAACGGCGACAATACCGCGGAAAGTTCAATGACCGATACCCGCGTTATGTACCACGTGGTTGGCACAAAAGCATCAGCAGATAAACTGATTTTTAGTCGGATAAAATATCCTAACCTGTCCATTAAAACGGAAGATATTTGCCGAATAACCTATACAGCCGGCCATAATTACGTCGTAGCTTCGCTGGATGGAGTTAACCAGGATTTAAACTCCTTTTATGCACCGGCAACCGAATTATTGAAACCAGTTATCAGTTGGCGAAGGTTGTTTAAAACAGAGGATCATGTAACCGATTATTTTTTCAACGGTGCCGATATATACATGCTTACTTATGAGGGAGCCACAAAATTTAAAATCACCAAAACCAATATCAATAACCTGGATGTTGCCGATGCCGAAACTATAATTCCCGAACTTGCGGCTACTATAGATAATATAAGCAGGAGTAAGGACTATATGTATTTTACCACTAACGATGGTATTAATTCAACAGCCTACCAATACAATTTCGCAAAACGGAACTCTGCCCAAATTACATTACCGTTTACCGGGCAGGCTTTTGTAAATCCCCTGGAAGTGACCAGCAATGATGTGTTGTTGGGCCTAACTTCATGGAAGCAGCCGTTTACCATTTACAATTATAATCCGCTTACCGGGAAACAAAAACTGGCCCCATGGGCACCTAAACTGAAATATCCTGGCGTAAACGATATCATAGTAGAAGAAAAGGAAATTAAAGGTTTGGACGGAACTATGGTACCGCTCACCATTATGTACAACAAAAATGTAAAACTGGATGGTAACGCAATTTGCTATATGACAGGGTATGGCGCCTATGGCGTTTCATCTACCCCGTATTTTAGTATTTATGAACTGGCGTTGATGAACAGAGGGGTGATAGTTGCCGAAACCCACGTGCGCGGCGGGGGCGAAAAGGGGCAGTTATGGTACAAGGCCGGCTTCAAGAAAACCAAACCTAACACCTGGCAGGATTTTAACGCATCGGGCCAATTCCTGGTAGATAACCATTATACAAGCGCTAAGCACCTGATAGGCGAAGGAACCAGCGCGGGTGGTATTTTAATAGGCCGCGCCATTACCGAACGCCCTGACCTGTATGCTGCAGCGATTAGTAATGTAAGTTGTAGTAACGCCCTGCGGATGGAAAATTCGCCAAATGGCCTGAATAACACCAAAGAGTTTGGTACCGTAAAGGATTCGGTTGAATCGCGGGCCTTATACCAGATGGATGCTTTGCAGCATGTTAAAGACGGTACAGCTTATCCCGCTGTAATTTGTGTAGGAGGGATGAATGACCCACGTGTTATTGTCTGGCAGCCGGGAAAGTTTGCGGCGGCTTTGCAAAATGCCACATCATCAGGCAAACCGGTATTAATGTCGGTAAATTACAACAACGGCCACTTTACGGAGAACAAAGAAATTGCTTACCGTAACTTTGCCACACAGTACGCCTTTGCTTTATGGCAGGCCGGGCACCCGGATTTTAAGCCGGTACAATAACATATCAATTAAACCTCACCGGTAAATCAAAGCCCGGCTTATATATGATTCATGAAAAACACATATGTTGTTTTACTCCTGCTGATTATTGCATTTTGCAAACCGGTGACAGCCCAGGTACACACTTTTGATGTAGGGATGCGCTTTCAAAAAAGTGTTGGCCTTTATTACGAAAACGGAATAACCGGCCAGTATAACCTCACCCGCCGTTGGGTGCTCGGGGCAGCCTACGTTACCAGCAGGCTGGGTACCGCGTGGGGAACAAATGCTATTAAGCAAGATAACGTGTTTGTATCCGGCACTTATAAATTCAGGCCCGCACATTCGCTTCAACCCTTTTTACGGGCGAACCTGGGTTATTTTACTGCCGACTATGGTTCGCCAATATTTGATAGTTTACCCCATACATCGGCCATCGTATCCGGCGATGCAGGCTTATCCTACGCTTTTAAATTTCCGGCAAAATTAAACCTGTCATTTGGCTATAATGCCATAACCGGTAACGGAACATCGGGCGCGGGAACTTTGTACCCGTTTTTTTACCAATTGAGTGTAACTTATAATATCGCAAAACTGTAGCCATGAAAAAAGTTATAATTACCATTTTAACTGCAGGGCTATTACTTTCGGCTTGTGGCAAAAATCCCAAAATTGATAATACCATGCTGGATGGCGGCAAATTTCCAGATCCATCGTTAAGTCACCCCGAAAAATACCTGGTTTCGGTAGCAAAGCCAACGCCCACACCGGCCGACGCGACTAAACCAGTCATCATTGCGGTGCATGGTTACGGTGCCACCACCTTTGAATGGGACGAGTTTCGCGCCTGGGCCGGTAACCGTACCGACTTTTCTATCTCGCAGGTACTGTTAGGCGGGCATGGTGTTGACTATGATAATTTTAAATCCTCAACCTGGAAAACCTGGAGGCAACCCATCATGAATGAGTACAGTAAACTGGAGCAGGAGGGATACACCAACATCAGTTTAGCAGGTTCATCAACGGGGAGCATCCTGATATTGGAGCTGATCGCCGAAGGCTATTTTAACAATCATGTAAAACCTAAACATATTTTCCTCGTCGATCCGATTATAATCCCATCCAATAAAACGCTTTCGCTTGTGGCTGCGCTGGGCCCCGTTATCGGGTATACTACTGTTGACAATACCTCGGGCGAGGCTATGTATTATTTCCATTACCGGCCCTACGAAACGTTGGATCAGCTGAATGATGTTATAAATACCGTACGTAAGCAACTACAGGATGGCATTACACTGCCCGCTGGTTGCACTCTAAAAGTATTTAAAGCAGATAAAGATGATACGGCCGACCCGGTAAGCGCCGTGTTGATATACAAAGGGACAAAAACCAGCACGGGCGCCAATACTGACGCCCAGTTGGTACATTCAAACCTGCATGTTTTTACACGCCTTGACGCACGCAAGGATACCCCAACGGCACAGGATGTGAAAAACCAAACAGACGCTTTTGCTGATATTGCCAATACCATTACCCATTAAAGTTATTACAATGAAATAAACTGTGTAATTCTTATATTCGGCATAACTTCCTACGTTATGATCAATAAAAAAATACAGCCGTTACTCGCGTTAGTTATCGCGATTGCCCTTCCCGTCATGGCTCTTGCTCAAAACATAAAAGTAGTTACCAACCAGGTGGGCTACGAGGATACACAGGCAAAAAAGGCTATTATAGTTGCCGATAAAAAATACGCTGTCAGTTCATTTGAGTTGCTTGATGAGGCTGATAACACCGTTTTTGCCGGCAGGCCAGTATATAACGGCCAGGTGAAAGGCTGGAAAGGCCGGGAGTTTTATACAATTGATTTTAGCAGCTTTAACACCGCCGGTAATTACAGGATACAGGTTGATTTGCCCGGCAAAAAAATCATTTCATATCCTTTCAAAATTGGTAAAAATGTATTAGAGCAGGCTACCCTGAGCGATGTGGTTTATTATTTTAAAGGCCAGCGTAGCGCGGGCGAAATTGATAAGGCTGACCATAACCTGCTGTTGGCCGGCAAAACTACCGATACTGTTGACGCCCACGGTGGCTGGTATGATGCTACCGGCGATTATGGAAAACACTTATCGCACCTGTCATTCTCATTGTATTTTAATCCGCAGCAGATTTCCTTAGTGGTTTATAGCCTGTTTAAAACAAATGAATTGCTCAATGAAAAAAAGGTAACTGATTTCAGGCAGATCAACCGCCGGGTTTTGGACGAGGCAGTGTATGGTGCCGATTACCTGGTACGTATGCAGGCTAAAAATGGCTCCTTTTACCGGTCGGTATCCGCTCCTGGCCCCGGTAAGTTGGCAAAGGATAGGGTGATCCGGGCCGAAGATGCATCTTACCGTATCAAACAAACAAAAGATCAAACGTTAAAAAACGATGCCCAAAATAACGATTGGCACCGCTACCAGGCCAGTTACCGGTCGGGCGGGGGCTTTGCTATTGCAGCACTGGCTATGGCATCTGCCTCAAAAGCGAGCGGCGATTTTACCAATGCTCAATATTTGCAGGCGGCCGAAAATGCTTTTAAATTCCTGGAGGCCAACAATAAGCTCATGGCTTTTGATGGGAAGGAAAATATCCTCGATGATTACTGTGCTTTAAGTGCAGCCACCGAGCTGTATAAAGCCACTAAACAGCCGGAATATTTGCTTGCTGCTGCTAAACGCGCCACTAACCTGTTAGGTCGTTTATCCAATTGGAAGGAATATAAAAACTACTGGCGTGCCGATAGTACCGACAGGCCGTTCTTCCACCCATCAGATGCAGGCTTGCCCGTAACCAGCCTGGTTTATTATTATCCTTATGCCGATGCTATGATGCAGGCATCCATAAAAAAAGTAATCAAAAGTTCGTTTGAGTTTGAGTTTAAGGTGACACATGAAGTGAATAATCCTTTTGGCTACAGTCGCCAGCTGGTACAGGATACGTTGGGCAACAGGCGCACATCGTTCTTCTTCCCGCAAGGCAGCGATGCATCGCCGTGGTGGCAGGGTGAGAATGCCCGTTTATCATCAATGGCGACGGCTGCGAGGCTTGCCGCCGGTTTGTTTATCGATGATAAGCCATTTCATGATCAATTGGAAACTTTTGCTGTTGATCAATTGAACTGGGTATTAGGCCTTAACCCGTTTGATGCCAGCATGCTGCAGGGTACAGGTCACAATAACCCCGCATATGGTTTTTTTGGTACGTTTGAGTATACAAATGCTCCGGGTGGCATTGTAAATGGCATAACATCGGGCCTGTATGATGAAAATGATATCGATTTTAACTTGTCATACGCCCAGATTCATAAGGACTACGACTGGCGTTGGGCCGAGCAGTGGCTGCCGCACACTGCGTGGTACTTGCTTGCGGTTGCCTTGCACGAGTAATAAATCAACAAAATATAGCCTTCGGGTTTGGCTACTAATGATAATAATATCCATGAAAAAAATACTATCCCTAATTACACTCATTGTTTTTGCCTCGGTTAGTTTAAAAGCCCAGCCCAAGCATTTTAAGGTGCTGGCCTTATATGAAAATGGTGGGCATCACATCGCCTTTTCAACCCGGGCAATTGTGTGGTTGAATAAATTGGCTGCCGAAAAGGGGTTTACTATCGATTATATCCAAAAGCCAGATAAAATTGACGATGAATTTTTAAGCCATTACCAATTGTTTTTGCAATTGGATTATGTACCCTACGGCTGGCCCGATAAAGCCGTATCCGCTTTTCAAAAATATATTGCCGAAGGCAGGGGAGGATGGGTTGGATTTCACCATGCCACCTTGCTTGGCGAGTTTGACGGATTTCATGAATGGCAATGGTTTTCGGATTTTATGGGAGGCATCAGCTGGAAAAATTATATAGGAACGTTTGCCAAAGGCACGGTGAACGTGGAGGATAGGCAGCACCCCGTAATCAAGGGCCTACCGGCATCCTTCCGGATTGAACAGGAGGAGTGGTATACCTATGATAAAAGCCCCCGGCCCAATGTACACGTACTGGCAAGTGTTAATGAATCGACCTACGATCCACAAGGTGATGTAAAAATGGGCGATCACCCCGTGGTGTGGACTAATGAGCACGTTAAGGCCCGGAACATTTATATTTTTATGGGTCACTCACCAAACCTGCTGGATAACCCGGCCTGGGTAAAGTTGGTTACAAATGCTATGATGTGGGCTGCGGGTGTTAAGTAGTAAGTCTTAAGTCCTGATTCTGAAGTCAATAGTCTTAAGTACAAGGCGAATTTTAAATTGTCACTTTCAATTCAAGACTTCCGACTTAGGACTTAATACTTCAGGCTCAGGACTTCAAATTTTCAGGCGGATTCGTTTCTTTTCCATTAAACCAACCAGGGCAATCAGTATAAAAGCGGTTGCCATCGAACGCGCAAGCCCGATGGCTCCATAATTAAAAACATCGGGATACTTTAGGTGAAAAAGTTTCAAAATATAAACCTGGAAATAGGGCATCAGGTAACAGGTAAGTGTACTGGTGCCGGCGGGCCATATCAGCTTAAACCAATTCTTTTTACCCTTAACATCTACCAGGAAAATCATCAGCTCGAAAAACAATAGGGTTATGCCACTACAGATAAAGATCCAGGCGGGGGTAGAGCGTATTTTTGAAATTCCATCGGCGTACGGGCGGATTAATAAACCTAATACAATTAGTAGCAATGCTGTTGCGCCAAATATTACCCACAACAATTGTGTTTTATTTTTTGATACAAGCAGCGCATAAAGCTCGGAGATGATAACACCACCCATTACCAGGCATACAGCCGATGCATCGCCCAGTACCGGGATTTTAAATTTGAAAACACCGGCATGCCTGGCAATATTTATAGCTACAAAACAGAGCAGTACAATTATCAGGATATTCATTTTTCCTTTGGCTAAAAGGTATACCAACGCCGATACCAGGTAAGCCCAGCCTATAATGCCCAAAATACCCCACCAGTAAGGGCGCATACCCTGAATAACACCGTCTTCGTCTCCTTTATAAATAATAGCCATTACAATGAGTAATAAAATACCGGCGCCTATAAGGGTGTACCGCTTTGCTTTGGCCATAGTTTCAGGATAATCCAGCCAAATGAGGAAGAAACCGATGGTTATTAATATAGCCCATAACGCCTGCGGGACGATGCCCGCCGTTAGCGCATAATTTTCCAGGTTTACATGAAAAAAGCCCATAATAATTAATGCGGCGCTACGGGTAAGTATATAGGTTAATATTGATGAAAAAGAATCGCCCTTATTCATCCTGTTTTTTATAGCAAAAGGCAACGAAAGCCCCACAATGAACAAAAACGCAGGGAATATGGTATCTGCAAAACCCATCGCATCGGCCTTACCATCGGCATGGTCTATCCACTCGGGAATGTGCTTTACGCCGCTGGCGTCATTAACAAATATCATGAGTAACATAGTGACGGCGCGGAGGACATCAATAGATAAAAGGCGTTTAGGGAGCTGGTTCATTATGATTTAATTACCGGCCATTAAAATACTTGTTTTCATGGAATTATCATAAAATATTAAAAACATTTTAGTTCTTTTTAAAATTTTTGTAAAACTATTGATTTTGGATTTTACGCCTATCTATTTTATGGTTTTGGTTAAATGATAGCCCATAACATAAGGTTTATGATGCACACACTAACGGGTGCACATGTATAATTAATTGCGGACAAACTTATGTTGGTAGGATTGATAGTCAAACAACTGATGGAAAGGGCCCGCGGTTTATAGGTCGGGTGCCCAAACCAAAGTAAACTTTAACCTTTTTATGGATCAACTTTCTTTTTTACGGTAAAGTTGAGCTGGTTGGTAAATACATCATTTTCGCCTGCTCCTTGTACAATAATGCGAAACCTACCAGTGATATCGCCGGTGTAAAAGGAGAGGTTAACATCTTCGTTAGGTTTTAACTTTACACCATAATTCCAATAAATGGTAGATACGTATTGCGGCTCCGGAGCGGTTACCATGGTTGAATCGATAGGGTAAAATTCTTTTGGCAGGTTTATCCCGGCAATAGAAATTTTGTATTTAGGTTCGGCAGCCTTTTTTGATAGGATACACCCTTTGTAAACAATGTTTCCATACCGTTCAGATGAATATGTTGTGCCAATTATCGGAATTGTGGTTCCGGTATAGCCTTTTTTATGTGCCGAACAATTTAAAAAATTATAAAGGCATACATAATCATCACAGGTACCTTCATCCGCATGCCATTTAATGCCATAAATATTGTCAGTCGTTTTGTCTTTAATCACCACTTCCCTTAAGGCTATGGCTTTTTCAAAACCGGGTATAGTTTGCGAATTGGTGTTTGTTTCCCGTGCCAGTTTCGCTTGGTCAATTGAAATGTTGTCTGCAAGGTTTTGATTGCGTTTTTTATATGGATTCGTATAAGCAATTTCAAATAGCTCGGGGTATTTATCTGCCACCATCAGCATTACTTTTTTACCGGGTTCCGTTAATAAATTATTTTCCGGTATCTCAAAAGTTCCGGTACCGCCCGTGTTGATTGATCTAATATTGCGGCCGCCAATTAAAGTTAGCGTCGTCGACTTTTTAAGCGGTTTTTCTGTTTTGGTTATTACACCACTAAAGGTAGCCGACGGGTAACCATTGATTGTATCCCTGGCAGCAGTATTGACCATATCCGCCCAGGTGTACCTGCGCCAGCCTTTTACCAACAGGATATCCTTAATGTACTCTGGATTATCGTAATTTTTGCCAAGTGGATCGGCAGGAAGTTCCTGGAGATCGTGTTTAAGGTAAGTATAGGTTGTTATATCCGTTTGTTTATCGTTTTCAACCCTGTTTTCCTGTACACAGGCGATAGATACCATACCGCCTCCTTCCAGGCTGTTTAAATGAAGTTTAAGGTTAACCTTTTCACGCGTGCTATATTCGCTTTTGTCAGTTTGCAGGCTGATGCTTTCTTGTTGCCGGTAATGGGCAAAAAAAAGCCTTTCGGCCAGTGGGCGGCCAATGCTGTCTAAAAGTGTTATTGTAGCCAGGCCTTTCGGCGCTTCGGTAAGCACAAATTTTACCTGGTAACCTACCGGTTCTGTTTTCAGTTCCTTGTAAGCAATAATGTTTTTGAAATTGTGCAGCACCAAGCTTACTTTTTGCTTGTTGGTACTTTTTAGCTGTAAGGTTAATGTATCCCCGGCCAAAACGTTAACAACGTGCATGACCGGGCCGGCCGGCAGGGCCTGCGGTAAATTATAAACGGTATCTTTAATACCGGCAAAACTGCCCGACTTTACTATCTTAAATGAGTAACTGCTGTTTTTTTGGGGTGAAAGCTTAAACTTACCTATGCCGTAATAATTAGTTTCAATAGTATCAATGGCGCGGTTGTTTTGATATAGCACCCCGGTCATTTTTAAATATTCACCGGTTGATGAGCGGGCCTCCCAACCAATAATATTATCAATATTCGCTATCATATTACCACCTTCGGGAAAAAAGCGAATGCGGGGCAATCCCCGAAAAACCGGCAGGTGTAAGTTTAAAAACTGGAGATCGGTACCCTTCCTCACAGTGATTCTTAATAAATTACCAGCCTCCGCAGGGATGTTAATGGCATATTCGCCAAAAGGATTAGTTTTCGCCTTGTTTGTTTTTTTACCAAATGAATATTCAATATCTGCCGATGGTTTGATATTGATGTTTTTGCTATCCACCCTTACAATAGCTGTTAAGTTGCCATGGCTATCCCTAATGGTATCTACCAGCTTTACAGATGCACTAAAGCCCGATGAACGGGTTGTTTTTACTGTAAGCGGCTGGCTAAAAACATCAGCGGGTTTCCCGGCTTTATCTAATACATTGCTGTACACCAATAAATGGTAATTGCCTGGGGCAATGGTATCGGGTAGAGTAAGGTGCCCGAACGACAAGCCATCGTTTATCAAAAATAGCTCTTCCATCGCTATTTTACGGTCAACATCGTTAATCAACGCGACAGAAAGTGTGGTGTGCTTTTCCGGAGACGGACAGTTTAACAAGTAGACTGTAAACCAAATATCCTCATTGTTGGTATAAACGGTTTTATCAAAATGTACGTAGAGGATGCCCGATGGATGAACGTTTTTATATAATGCCATTTTCTGCAGGATAGAATCTGCCGAAATAATGGCTGTCGGATTTTTTTGGAAGGCATTATCAACTTGTCCCATTTTGTCCAACGGAGCACTGCTTTGTCCTAAACTGTAAAGGGACGAAAACAAAAGGTATAGTAAAACAAGTCTTTTGCTCATTTTTAATTTACTACATACGTATACACCTGCCTGCCTATATTGCCGTCGTTATCAATACCTTCAATAATTACACGGTATTTTCCGGTTCCGTCGGCGTTAAAAAAGCTAAAGTTTGCTTTGCCGTCCTTGTCGGTAATTACCTCGGGGTTCCAATAAATGGTACTGCGTAAATCGGGTTGATTAGTTGCAGGGCCATCATATTTCGGGCTATAAAACTCGCGTGCTTTGTAAAAACCAGCAACAGTTATGGGGAGAATCCCTTTTGATGGAATGTCTTTAGCCTGCAATCCCCTACCTTGCCGGGTTGTTATTACTAAAACACCACGGGCACCTTGTATTCCATAAATAGCAGCCGAAGGGCCGTAAAATAACTCCATGGTTTCAATGTCGCGTATGTTCAGGTCAGTTGGGTCCATTCCCGGTGCGCCGTCAACAAGTACGTACCCTGCTGTGTGTCCATGAAATTTTTGTAATATCACATTCCTGATATCCAGGTTTGATCGTTCCAATTCTTCGCGACGTACAACGATATCTGCGCCGCCTGGCCCTCCTAAAGCCGATGAGCGATAATTATCAGATCTTTTTATAGTTTTAATTTTTACTTCTTTAAGGTTGATAATTTTTTTGCTGTTAAATTTCGAAGCACTTTCCTGTTGCTTTTTACTATTATCAATATAAGCTGTCATCAGCCAGTCAACTTCGTTTTTGCTACCGGCATTATTTGTTATTACAATTGGCCCAGGCTTGTCATTTTTTAGGGTGAGTACGGTGTTGTTGCTGTTTTTTGAAGTTACCGCCTGTAAAATGAAACGTGTACTATCATTAAACATCAAATTATCAAAGCTAAAACTGCCATCAGTTGCGGTAAACTGGTTAATTATTTGTCCGCCGCCGCGTGGTAAAAGCGATACAAGCCCCTTGTTTACCGGGTTTCCCCATATACTTTTTGCTACGCCGCTTATATTAAGCCCGGTCTCGGGCTGATAAGCTACTTCTGGATAGCTATTTGTCAATATCGGTTTCCATTCAAAACGGCGATACCCGTGTGTTAGCATTACCAGGTCAAGGTTGGCCGTGGTTTCGGCTGTAATGTTGTTAAAATAATAGTTAGGCTTTTCTACGTATCCCTTAAGATCGCTGGTTAATAACAGGCTGGCGAATATCGAATTTTGATCATTTTCGTCAATGCTTACTTTTTCTGCATCAGTCACAGCAACAGAAAAATGTCCTTCAGTCGCATCGCCGGCCCTGTTTTGTACGTTTAGGTTGATGTTTACTTTCCCTCGTTTAGTATAGTCTGGTTTATCTGTATTTACATTTAAGTTTAACCGGTTATAGTTTTGTACAAAAATCAACCGCTCGGCCAAAGGTTCGTTCGCCGGCGAAAACAGGGTAACCTTAGTTATCCCGGTGAATAGTTTCCGTTTCAAAATGTCAACTTCTATAACAGCCTTATCTAATTTACAGGCTATTGGAGTAATTATCCCGCCCGACCAAATAAGCAGCGTGTAATCCTGGTTTTTGTGTTCCTCAAAATAAGCCTTGCTTGCTTCTATCCGGGCGGTAGCTTTAGGTATCGAATCATTGTTTATTGATAATACAAGGCCCTTGTTTTCGGCAACGGGCAAATTTAATGTGCTTGTTGCCCCGTTGGTATGAGTTAATTTTGCTTTGTAAATTTTGCCTTGTTGCGGTGTCAGGTAAAAATACCCCATCCCTAAATGTACCGATGAAAACTCTGCAATCTTTTGATCGTCATTATCGAGCACCTCGCCGGTAATATTCCCACCCAATCCAGACGGCAATATTGCCTTAAAGGCTATTTTACTTTTTACACCGTTAATTAAGCGGCCCCCTTCAGGAAAAAACTGAACATCGGCTTGTGTACCAATGTTCTTTAATTTTTTAGAAGTACTGTTTTCAAATACCTTGGTTTCATTGGTTGATCCAATTGGTATCATCTGTTCAAAATAATTGTCGTCACCATCGTTACGCATCCAGTTCGTGTAAGCTCTTATCCTGTAGTTTCCTTTTGGTAATGAATCGGGCAGCACGATATCGCCCCAGGCTACGCCATCAGCAATTTTTAATTTGATTGAGCGGTCAATCTTATCGGCTGTATTGATAAGGTCGACGTGTAATATGCCACTTGTCCTGGTCGGTTCATGATTGTCGCCCTGGGTTATATAGGCCTTAAAGTAAACGGTGTCGCCGGTTGCATAATATGGTTTGTCAAAATGCAGGTATGCTTTTTCATTGACATGTATTTCGGCGTAGTTTTTTAATTTGGCCATAGCTTCTTCGGCTAATATAGCTGCTGGTGCAGCTGGTGCATGTTGTAGCGGCTCATAATCAACAGGCAATAGCTCGGCAACACGGTAATGGGTCCATGCGCCGCTGTATGATAAACTGTTTGGGTCAACCAGGCCACCGTTATTATCAACCAATGCGTAGGGTGTATTAAAAGTAATCAACGAGGTTTCAGTATTGTAAAATTCGTTCAGGTGATTTAATGCTCCGCTTTTACTAAAACGACGGTCTTTATTGTAGGTTACATGTAAACCATCCGTTTCGCAGTTAAGCGCGTACATTTTGGTTACATCAGTTGGCTTTAAAATATCCGATTGATTAAGGAAAAAGTTCCTGAGGTTTAGATAGGTTTTATCAAGTTTTGATTTTTTAACCCAGTAGGAGAGCGAATCGGTATAGCGTTTGTTACCTGCTGCTCTCAGCTTTGTAAACTGATTGATTTTAGCCGTTATCAAATCATCACCAGGGCGTTCCGGATTTGGTTCATTAGCATATTGAAATACCCTGAAGCCTTCCTCCTCAACCTGGTTGGTTATAACCGAACGTAAAAAATGCATCGGCGAGTTTTCATAAACCTGCTCCCTGTTTTTCTTCCATCGTTTTTCTTCGGCAGGTGTACCTGTCAAATTTTCGAAAAGTACAGAGCCCTCAAAGTGTGTTTTAAGGCTGCCGTAATAGTTGCGGTTGTTAAAAAAATCTGCAAGCAGGTATTTTAGGCGATAGCCCAGGCCTCGGTTTTCAATAACCAGGAAATCAACAGACGATGCAGTTAACGTATTGGTGGCTTCATCAAAATCAACATCCAGTATGTCCGGATTAATGAGTTTACACTCCCTGGCCAATGCAGATGTGCCTATAAACTCATTTATAAATAACTGGATGTTACGCTGCCGGTTGGCATTGTTTTGCGGCTTTATTTTTACCTCCATCAAGCTGATGGTTTTAGGAATAATGTGGATATCAGGCAGTGTGATCCCAATATTGTTAACTATAACAACCTGGTGATAGCTTTCAAAACCGATGATGGAAACTACAAGGTTGTACTTGCCGGTTTTAACTTTATTTAAGGTAAAACTCCCGTCGTTTGAAGTTTTTGTACCAATGGTGGCATTGCTTAAAAAAATACTGGCGCTACCTACGGGTTCGCCGTTGGCCTGGTTAATAACCTTGCCCGATATATTTACCTGCGCCAGGCATGTAAAGGGTAATACCATCAGTAAAAGAACAATGCTTTTTTTCATTGCGATTGATTTAGGTAGCATAGCTTAATAATAATAGATAACAAAATAAGCCAGCCGAAGTATTTACCGCCAAGTTATTGGTACCGACATTATTATAGAGCCTACGCTATTAGGTTTATCTGGATTGAGATAAAGTTATGAAAATTAATCATTTTAAAATATGCCAATATCGTTACATGTGCCGATCGGGAAAATAGCAGGGCACGAAAATATTGTCGATTAATTCCCGGGGCTAAAACATAGTGTTAGCGGCCTTCGCATTTAAAGTTGTAATATGATTTTAAGTGTATTTATAACACTATGAATTATTAATGAGTAATTTTTTAATGTAAATAATTGTATTTGAAATTGAATTAGTGAAAAAAAACAACTATTTTACTACTAAAAACGTTTTTTCGTATAAAATATCATAAAATTATTGATTTGAAATTATATTTTTTTGATATATCTGTAAAATTTGTTAAAAATTAACCAGTTAATTTCATTAAAACGTTTAAATTTTAATGTCTAATATAAAATACTATATAAAAATTGTTCTTTTTTTTATGTGTTTTGTAACAAAAATGATATTTAATTAGAATTTATTGCTATTTTGTTGATTAATTAACATGACAATCAACCCAATCAAACAAAAGCATGAATTTAAAACTACATTTTTTCCTTTTCGGGGCATTGCTACTGGCCTGCCTGCCGGTGTTTGCCCAAAAGCTAACGGGAACTGTTACAAGCGCGGGGCAGCCCGTTACTGCGGGCACGGTTAAGGTGGTACCTACAGGCACGGGCACTATTACAGATGCAGATGGCAAGTACAGTTTAACATTAAAAGCGGGCAGTTACCAGGTAAGTTTTTCGGCTATAGGGCTTGAGAAGAAAACAGTCTCAATTCAGCTTGCTGCCGGTGAAACCAAGGTATTGAATATGGATCTTGCACCTTCGGCCGAAGGGTTAAAAGAGGTAGTAGTTGTAGGAAGCCGCGGCGGTGGTCGTACTAAAATGGATTCGCCCGTACCTGTAGACGTACTCCGGATGAACCAGATAGGCGAAACCACGGCCAAGCCCGATTTGATGAGCCAGCTAAACCAGGCTGTGCCTTCATTTAACTACAACAAGCAAAGCGGCGGCGACGGATCTGACGCCATTGACTTCGCCAGTTTGCGGGGCCTGGGTTTCGATCAAACATTGGTACTCATTAATGGCAAACGCCGTCACCTATCCGCCTTTGTAAACCAGGTGGGTACCCGCGGCCGCGGCAATAGCGGTACTGATTTAAATGCCATACCCGAAGCTGCTATTGACCGGGTGGAGATTTTGCGTGATGGTGCTTCGGCGCAATACGGTTCTGATGCCATCGCCGGTGTTGTCAATCTTGTTTTGAAGAAAGATGTAAATAAACTGAATATCAACATCGGTGGCAGTGGTTACTACGATCATAAATACAATACATTGAACAACGTCGACCCGAGCCAATATTATACCGGTTCGCAGATTGACGGTAAAACATTTACTTTAGGGATGGACTACGGGCTGGCTATTGGTAAAAATGGTGGCTTTATCAATTTTGGCGGTAACTTTATGGATCAGGGTAAAACGTTTAGGGCCGTACCCGAAACAAATTGGGATACCAACCCCAATGCCCTGAGTGTTGATGCCTGGCGACGGGCTTTTGGCGATGGATCTGTAAAGTCAGGCGGCGGAATGTATAATATGGAAATCCCGCTTGCCGGCAGTAAAACCACATTTTATTCTTTTGGCGGTTATAACTATAAACACTCCAATGTTTACGCCTGGACACGCAGGTGGAGCAGCGCAAGTAATCACATAAAATTTCCGACTGACGAAAACGGAAAGATGATATTTGTACCCGGTATTATGCGTGTTTTTGACCCTACGCCGGGAGCTTTGGACACTGCCAATGTATATTATAACCCGCAGGAAGATGTTTATATAAAAGATATGTCGGCTGCATTGGGCTTTAAGGGGACTATTGGTGATGGCTGGGACTGGGATTTGAGTAATAATACAGGCTATAATGATTTCCATTATTGGGGTAACCAAACCTTTAATGCTTCATTGCCCTTACCAGAGCAATATACCAAAACCAGGTTTAATGACGGCGGGTTCAACTTTTTACAAAACACAGCCAATTTAGACGTAACCAAACATTTTGAACATGTGGCTCAAGGATTTACGCTGTCATTTGGCGGAGAGTACAGGTATGAGCGCTATAAGCTATACGCTGGCGAGCCCGACTCCTACAGAAATGGCGGAGCTTTGTTAAACGGTGTTCCTAAAGCTTCCGGTTCCGAAGGGTATCCTGGTTACCAGCCAACTGATGCAACCACAGCCAACAGAACAAATGAGGCCGCCTATATTGAAGGTACTTTAGATGTAACCAAAGATTGGTTGGTTGACGGTGCAGCCAGGCTTGAACATTATTCGGATTTTGGAGGGGTAAGCACATTTAAATTAGCATCCCGCTATAAAGTAAGCGACAACTTTAATGTACGGGGATCATTTAGTACCGGCTTTAGGGCGCCTTCACTGCAACAAATGAATTTTAGTAATACCAATACTAACATTATTGCAGGTGAACTGGTTTACGCTAAATTGATTCCAAATTATGCCGATGCCGCCCGCCAGGTAGGGATTCCAAAGCTTACCCAGGAAACCTCAACCAATACCAGCTTAGGCTTTACATGGAAACCAACGCATGATTTTAATGTCACAGTTGACGGTTACATCATTAAAATTAAAAACAGGATAGTAATTACAGGTGCTTTTGATACCTCGGTAGCCGCACTAAAAGACTACCTTATAGCTAATAATGTATCAAATGCCAACTTCTTTACCAATGCGGTTAATACAACTAACAGAGGTATTGACATTGTGTTAGATTATCGCAAATCATGGGGTAAAAATAAATTCACAGCTTTATTTGCCGGTAACATTCAAGGGATAACCATCAATAAGGTTAATATTCCGGCCGCGCTGAATGATACCTATGCACACCAGCAAGCATACTTTAGCACAAGGGAAGCGGCCTTTTTAAAGGCTTCAGCTCCCGCCGAAAAATTCTCATTAGGGCTTGAATACGGATATGGTAAATTTGCCGCCGGTAGCCATATTACCTATTATGGCAAACTGACCACCCAAGGCTTCGGTTATAGCAGCGTACCAGGCGCCAACCCTGATGGCCCGGGCGGCGCTAATACTTCTGCATCGGGTAATGGTTGGGACCCTTATGTTGATTTGGATAACGGCAAAGGTGTTGTTCCCGAAAACTTTGTTTTCCACGGAAAAGCTACTACCGATATATACGTTTCTTATAAAATATCAAAGCAAATTTCATGGACAGTTGGTGTAGATAACATATTTAACGTACACCCGGATTTAGCTGTTACAGAAGGCGCGCATCAATCATCATGGGGTGATAGTGAATCGGGCGGTCCTTTTGATGCTGTACAAATGGGTTTTAACGGTATGAGGATGTTTACCAAACTGGCATTACACTTTTAACAACAACCTATAGCTTAATAATCCCCCGGCTTAATAATCAGCCGGGGGATTTTTTTGTCTTATTTTAGTAGTGTTTGACAGATATTAGCCGAATAATTTTACAAATAAGCAATTTTATGATAATATTTGCTTGTTAATAGGCAATTGCAGATGAAAGTTTTACAGTTTACCATTCCTGTACCACATGATAAAAGCGTAATTGCCGATCAGTTTAGCCTGCCTTATTTTTACCCTTACCTGCACCGGCACAAAGAGGCGCAAATTACCTGGATACAAAAGGGGGAGGGTACACTTATAGCCGGCAATAATATGCACCATTTTGCGCCCGGCGATGTTTTTTTAATAGGTGCAAATTTGCCGCACCTGTTTAAAAGCAATCCCGAATATTTTGAAAATGAAACAGAGGATGCGATAAGCGCACTGAGTATTTTTTTTAATCCCGATGGAATATTAACGCCGCTGTTTGAGCTGCCGGAAATGAGGGCCTTTAAGCTATTTATACAACACCATCAGCAAGGATTTAAGGTGCCCTTGCCCGATGTGGAAAAGGCTATTATTAATATGACTGCCTTAAGAGATACCACTGGTGCCGGGCAACTTATCCAGTTTATAAAACTGATGAAAGGCTTAAGCGAGATAAACGAACAGCTGCAGCCGCTATCATCTTATGGTAATTTACCCGGAATCACCGAAAATGAGGGCATTAGGATAGGTAACATTTACAATTACATCATGCAAAACTATACGGAGCCTATAACGCTGGAGGATGTATCTAAAGCCGCCTTTATGACGTCCGAATCGTTTTGCAGGTATTTTAAAAAGCATACAGGTAACACATTCGTCACTTTTTTAAACGAAGTGCGTATCAACGAGGCCTGTAAGATATTAAATGCCAATAAAGTTGAAAGTATTTCGGCGGCGGCTTATCAATGTGGTTTTAAAAGCATTACCAACTTTAACCGGGTATTCCGTTCGGTAACCGGTAAATCGCCAAGGGAGTATATGGATCATTATAACGGAAAAATCGTCAATAGCCCCTATAGTTTTAAAAGTCTCTCCCTTCAGGGGGAGATTTAGAGGAGGCTCAATCTAACCAGGTATTGCTGATATTCATCTTCCAGTAAAACTTCCATGTCATAACCGGCTTCGTTGGCAATAGTGGTTAACGTTTTTTCGTCGATATAAAGCCACGGAAACCAATCGGATGTTTGGCGATTGTATTGATACTGGTAGCTAAGTTCTCCGTAGTATTTGCCGGTGTCGGGCAGGCTTCCTTCGTACAGGTAAGCAATATCAGATGAATCAAAAAGCAACTGTCCACCTTTATTAAGCAGCAGTTTGGTATGCTGCAGGAAAGTTTTTAAGTTGGATAATGTACCTGTAAGGCCGATACCATTCATAAGCAGCAACAGGGTGTCGTATTT
This sequence comes from Mucilaginibacter sp. P4_C11, assembly GCF_056402115.1. NCBI lineage: Bacteria > Pseudomonadati > Bacteroidota > Sphingobacteriia > Sphingobacteriales > Sphingobacteriaceae > Mucilaginibacter > Mucilaginibacter sp. P4_C11. The sequence continues at coordinate 38,039 of NZ_JBFUIA010000021.1, forward strand.
ATGATCGTTGTATTCAAAAATATCGGCGGTAACCACTTTTTTAACACCGCGTGTCTGCATCACATCTATTGCTAAGGCAGAAATTTCCAATGCGGTTACATCAAAGCCGCGGTCTTGTAGGATGAGGGCATGGCTGCCGGCACCCGCGCCAATATCCAATACTTCGCCGCGGCATTCATTCAGCGCAAGCCATTCAATATCCGGCATATCATCCTCGTCCCTGAAATAGGTTTCAATAGGCATTTCCTCCTTTGGGCCATACTGGTTGTTAATCCACAATTTGTGGGTTGCTTTTTTATAGTAATGATTATGTATGGCCTGGCCTAAAATATCTTTCATACTGTGGCAAAAGTAGCAATTGACCGCCTAATTACCGGTACATTAAATACCTTTGGCAATTATGTTTAACAGTAATGCCTTATTGGCTGCCATTATCATCGCGGGTATAAGCTATAGCGTTATCGCCAAAAAGCTAACCATTGCCGCTGCCTTAACGGGCGGGGTAGTGGCTTACCTGGTTTTTACCGGCGCCGGATTTACAGGGATAACTATGATGACCAGCTTTTTTATTTTAGGGTCGGCAGCTACATCCTGGCAACAAAATAAAAAGCAGGCGTTTACCACAGCCGAAGAACATAAAGGTGGCCGAACAACCGGGCAGGTATTGGCCAATGCAGGCGTGCCTGCTGTTATTGGCATCCTGGTGTTATTTTATCCCCGTTATAGTCATTTATTTACGCTGATGATGGCTGCTGGGTTTGCCTCGGCCACAGCCGACACGTTATCGTCTGAACTGGGGACGGTTTATGGCACCAGGTTTTTCAATGTTATCAGCTTGAAACCCGACCAACGGGGATTGGATGGCGTAATAAGCGCAGAAGGTACGCTAATTGGTATTGCAGGAAGCTGTATAATAGCCTTAATTTATGGCATTGGTTTTGGCTGGGGCCTGAACCTGATTTGGATAGTTATAGCGGGCACAGCCGGAAATTTAAGTGATTCGGTATTTGGGGCATTGTTGGAGCGCAAAGGCATTATCGGTAATAATGCTGTTAACTTTTTAAATACTTTTATTGCCGCATTGGTTATGCTGTTGTTTTACTTTATTTAATCCTCATATTTACTGCATGGCTTTTATCATAATTGGCTTTATCGTTTTAGCACTTATTGGCTACTTGGTTTTGAAAAATAACAAATCAAAATCGGCAAATATTGTTGCTCCTACAGATTACAAACCCATTTTATTGCAAAATATATCCTTTTACCAGGAGCTGGACAACGCAGGCAAACTGTTGTTTGAGCAGAAAGTAAATAGCTTTTTAACGGGCATCACCATAGAAGGTGTGGGAACTGTGGTTGATGATACAGACAGGGTGATGATAGCCTCAAGTGCGGTGATCCCCATTTTTGGTTTTAAAGATTGGGAATACCGCAACTTGACCAATGTAATATTATACCCGGATACTTTTGATGGCGAATTTCAGTTTGAAGGCGGGAGCAGGAACATATTAGGTATGGTAGGCAGCGGTTACATGAACGGGCAGATGATATTATCACGTGCGGCGCTCATCAAAGGTTTCTCCAAATCGGCAGGGAAAGAGAATACCGCTATTCATGAATTTGTGCACTTGCTGGATAAAAGCGATGGCGCTACCGACGGCGTGCCCGAAAACCTGCTGGCGCATGAGTATGTGTTGCCTTGGTTAAAGATGATACACCAGGAAATTCATAAAATTGAAGCAGGTAAATCGGATATCAATCCCTATGCAATTACCAACGAAGCTGAATTTTTTGCGGTAGTGGCTGAATATTTCTTTCAAAAGCCAACTGAACTCAAACACAAGCATCCCGAACTCTACGAAATATTAAGCACCATATTTATGCAGGATAGGGCCGGCGATTAATTGAAGCCCAAATCAAGCTGCCCTAAAACTTCCAGCGTTTTACCCTGGTTGCCGTCAATAAGATAAACCGGGGTTTCTTCGTGCCTGGAAGCAACAACAATGTGAACACCATCGGCGCAGGCGGTAAAAAGCTCTTCTACCAGTTTTGGATCGTTGTTGTTTTTGGATAGGTGCGACAGCAGCAAATGCGTCATATGTGCCGGGCGATGTGTTGTAAAAAGAGCCAGCGCCTGCTTGTTACTCAGGTGCCCCTTGCCGCCGCGGATACGCCTTTTAAGGTGATACGGGTAACCCCCGGTGTCCAGCATAACCTCATCGTAGTTAGCCTCTAAAAAGGCGGCGTGGCATTGGTTGAAATAGCGGATAAGCCTGTCGCAAACCATGCCCAGGTCGGTAAACACCCCAACTTTAATGTCGCGGCAGCTAACTATAAAACTATGTGGCTCTGATGCGTCATGCTCTTTGGGGAAGGATGTTACTTCCAGCTGGCCAATGGCAACCGTTTCAAACTCGCGCAGGTGATGGATTAGTTTGGCATCCACGGTATTTCCTAAATGGAGCAAGGTGCCAGGGGTAATATAAACAGGGAGGTTAAACTTTTTGGCCAGTACCGGAATGCCCCGGATATGGTCGGAATGTTCATGGGATACAAAAATGGCTTTTACCTTGCTCATGGGTAGGCCCAGGCGGGCCATGCGTTTTTCGGTTTCGCGACAAGATATACCTGCATCAACCAAAATAGCCTCCTGATCGTTCCCCACGTAATAGCAATTGCCATTACTTCCCGAATTTAGTGATGTAATAAATAAAGACATGTTTTTGAGCCAAAAGCTGAAGGCCGAAAGTTAAAGGCCATCACTTCAAATGTATGATACAAAGTAACGGATTTACTGAATATTTTTGTTTCTGACTTGCCTAGTCTTTTAAATAAACTGAAGTTTTTTTGCACTTATAAAAACCTGCTTATATTTAGCCATGGATTCACCGCAAACTTTACCCGTACTTGATGCCGCCGAACTGCGTGTGCTTGGCTCGCTGATGGAAAAAAGCAAAACCACGCCCGACTATTACCCAATGACCCTTAACGGGTTAACCGCAGCCTGTAACCAGAAAACCTCCCGCAAGCCTGTAGTGAACTATGATGAAACTACCGTAACCGAAGCGTTGAATACCCTTAAACGGCGCGGACTAATTTCAACGGCAACCGGCGGATCTATCCGTAATATCAAGTACAAACACAATTTTGCTATTGTTTTCCCGGTGATCCCGGCCGAAGTGGCTTTGATTTGTCTGCTGATATTGCGTGGTCCGCAAACTCCTGGCGAGTTAAACACCAACTCGGGCAGGTTGTATGAATTTGAATCGATAGAAGAAGTTCAGGAAATGTTGGAAAAACTGGCCGATCCGGCCATGCCTTACATAGTACAGTTGCCTAAACGTCCCGGTCAAAAAGAACAGCGTTACGCTCACTTATTAGCCGGCACTCCTGATATTAATGATGACGAGGAAATAGAAGAAGCAGGCGGTCGTTCACCAAGCGGTCTTGAAGCACGTGTAGCCAAACTGGAGCACGAACTTGCCGAAATGAAAGAAGCTTTTGATAAGCTGATGAAGGAGTTGATGGGGTAGGGCACTAAACAAAAACATGAATTGGATTATAAGAAGTTGTATCAGGCTTTCGGGGCATACTTATTTGAATGAGGTTTTGTTGCCCATTTTAGAAGACTTGGAACAGTTTAACTGGTTGATATCGGATTTAGAATATAATACATCAGGTTCGGTTGAAGCTTTTGCGGTGCCGGTAAATCATGATGAAGATTATTTTTTATTGTCCGAAAATGAATTTCAGCGACTGCTCGCTGCCGATTTGCAAATATATTGGGGCGTCATTTTGGGAATACCTGGTTCTTTTGAGCCGGCGATAGATGAAAATAATTTGCCATTTGCTGAAGGTAATCCCCTGATCTGGAAAAATGGAAATATACAACACCCTAATGCAGAGATAGAGATTGTTTGTTACGACAGTGGATATACAATTGTGAAATTCAGGGATCCGTACCTTTCCAGGAAATTTGGAAGTTATTTCACGGAAGCTATAGATTTGGAGCGTTTTAAGAGTAAAACACTTCCGTATTATTGATCTACTTAACCTTCTTACTCACCCAGGCCATCATTTTATGCGCCGCTTTCAACACGGCAATTAGCCCTTCCGATTTCATGGGTTTCGCAATATAATCATCCATACCTTCGGCTATGCACAAGTCACGGTCATCAGGGCCTGCATTGGCGGTCATGGCGATGATAAAGGGCTGTAGCTTGCGGTCGCTTTCGCGGATTGACCGGGTGGCCTCAAAACCGTCCATTTCGGGCATCTGCACATCCATCAATACCACATTAAATTCCTGCTCGTCAAGTTTCTTTAATACTTCAAGCCCGTTTTCGGCCATTGTAAATTCATAACCCAGCTTACTCAACATCCGGCTAATGAGTTTTTGGTTAACCTGGTTATCTTCCGCTACAAGTATATTTAAAGGGAATTCCGCCGCAAAGTTACTGTCAAGCAGCTTAACTGCCTTTGGCTCTGCCACAGGTGCACTCCCAGCGCTTCTCAATTCAGCTTGTACGCTTTTGCCCAACTGGTTTTGTTTTACGGGTTTTGTTAAAATAGCTGCAAATAAGCCAGGATATTTTACCTTCGAGCTATCGCCAATGGAACTGAGCATGATAATGGGGAGCTGCGGATATTTTGCTTTGGCAGCCTCGGCAAAGCCAACGCCATCTACCTCCGGCATTTCCATATCGGTAATAATCAGGTTGTAGTCTTTCTCATTGGCCAGCAAATCAAGTCCCTCAGTGGCAGATGACGCTGTGCGTGTAATAAGGCCCCACTGCTCCAGTTGCGTTTTAAGGATAAAACGATTGGTTTTATTATCGTCAACCACCAATACTTTTTTGCCTTCCAGGTCGGCGGTATCAAACACCAGGGGGACATATTTTGATTGTTTTTGGCTTACCGCAACTTTTATAGTAAACACAAATACCGATCCTTCGCCATACACACTCTCTACCCAAATATCGCCACCCATTAATTTAACCAGGCGCTGGCTAATTACCAGGCCAAGGCCGGTGCCGCCGTATTTGCGCGTTGTTGATGAATCGGCCTGCCAAAAGGCGTTAAACAAGCTGGATACTTTTTCTTCAGAAATACCTATGCCGGTATCCATGATGCTGAAACCTATTTCAATCTGTCCATCGGGATGTGTTTTCGACGAAAATACCTTTATAAATACCTCGCCCTTTTGCGTGAATTTGAGCGCATTGCCGGTTAAATTGGTGATAACCTGTTTAAGGCGCAAACTATCGCCAATAACCTGCTGGGGCAGGGCAGGGTCTATCTGGTACACCAACTCCAGGCCTTGCTGCGAAGCTATAGGCGAGAAAATGTCCATCACTTCCTCAATGCAATGGCGAAGGTCAAAATCCTCCTGCTCCATGTTCATTTTACCCGATTCTATCTTCGAGAAATCGAGAATATCATTAATTACATTTACCAAACTATCACCGCATGAAATGATGGTATCGGTATATTCCCGCTGTTCGGTGTTCAACTCGGTTTCGCCTAAAAGAGAAGCCATGCCTATAACACCATTCATCGGTGTGCGGATTTCGTGGCTCATGGTGGCCAGGAAAATGCTTTTGGCCTGGTTGGCTTTGTCGGCCTCTTCGCGGGCCTCTTTTTCATGCGCCATATGCAATTCAAGCTCTTCCGACTGGGATAGCAATTCCTCGTTTAAGGCATGCAATTCTTCTGATTGGGATTGCAATTCTTCGTTTAACACCTGCAAATCTTCCGACTGCTTTTTTAATTCCTGCGATTGTTGTAAAACTTCGGCCGTACGCTCAGATACCTGCTCTTCCAGCAAACGTTTTTGTCTTTCGATGTTATTTACCTTGGCTTTATATAAACTGTAAATTATGGCAAATACAAACAAGGTAGTAAGTGATAAAAACCACCAGGTTAGCCAAAATGGGGGTAAAACAATAATTTCTAAAGTAAGTTCGTGACGCGACCATTTACCATCGCTGTTACGGCTTTTCACTTTAAACGTGTAAGTGCCCGCCGATAGGTTGGTATAGGTAGCCGTATTTTTGTTACCTACATAGTTCCATATTTTATCAAAGCCCACCAATTGGTAAGCATATTGTTTTTTGCTCGCCAGCCCAAAATCAAGCGATACAAACTCAAATGAAATTACCGACTGCTCATGGGTTAGCGTAATTGATTTGGCCTCCGAAATATCTTCTTTTAAAGGTGAAGGATCGTTATCGTTTTGAGCTACCGGTACGGTTTTATTGAAAATCTGGAAATCGGTTAATATCAGCGGCGGGTCATATGAAGTTTCACTTATTTTTTCAGGATCAAACATGTTGAAACCGTTGATTCCTCCAAAATAAATGGTGCCGTCTTTACTAATCGCTGCCGAATGGGGTTTAAACTCGTCAGATTGTAAACCGTCCTCTACTGTGAAATTCCTGAATTGCTTTGTACGGGGATTAAACCTTGAAATACCATTATTGGTGCTTATCCATAAGTTGTTGTTCCTGTCTTCCCTTATGGCATAGGTGTAATCGTTTGGCAGGCCGTCTTTTGCTTTGTAATTGCTAAACTGCCTGGTATGTGTATCAAAGTGCGTTAATCCATTATAAGTACAAATCCAGATGTTGCCCAGGTGATCTTCAAATAAATCAAGCGCGGCATTATTCCCCGTGCTGTTTTTTAATACATCGTATTTGTATATTTTAAATGAGTTGGTTTCCGGGTCAAACAAATCAAGGCTGCCATCGTTGGTGCCAACCCAAAGGTTTCCTTTCGAATCGGCTAAAAGGGAGTTAATATTATCACTGCCTACGCTTGTTGGATCAGCCGGATCATGCCGGTAATGGATAAAGCCATTTGTTTTGGGATTAAATAAATCCAGGCCCTGGCCCAGTGTGCCACACCAAATTTTATTATCGGGAGTAACGGCAACAGCATAAACATTATTGCCGCTTAAACTGGTAGAGTCGTTGGGTTTATTGCGATACGATTTGAATTTGTGGGTTTGTAAATCCATTACGCTCATGCCATCCCCCCAGGTGCCTATCCACAAATTATTTTTGTAATCTTCTTTTAACGCTAAAACGTAGTTGCCGCCTATACTTGTTTTGTCGGCATCATTATAACGATATGCTTTAAATGTGCCTTTTTTAGGATCGAACTGGTTGAGCCCGCCACCGTCCGTGCCTATCCAGATGTTTGCTTTTTTGTCCTCCAGGATACTTAAAACAAAATTATTGGATATGCTATTGGCCAGCGAGTTATGGTTGTAATGTTTAAAGTTATCGGTTACCTTTTTATATAAACTGATACCCGAGGCAAAACCGCTCACCCACATGTTACCGGTGTTATCTTTTAGTATCACATCAACTGAATTGCTGGCGATACTCGTATTATCTACTTCATCCTGCAAATGGTTGCTGAATGTGCCCTTTTCATAATTAAAAATGCTAAGGCCGCCGTTTTCGGTGCCAATCCATAAATTATGGTTACCATCCTCGGCAATACATTGGATGCTATTATAGGCTAATGAATTGCTGTTATTGGGGTCGTTTTTGAAATGGCGAAAAGTTACCGTAGCCGGGTCGTAGAGATTTAAACCGCCAGAACCGCAGCCTACCCATAGGCGATGGTTGCTGTCCTCGAAAATACTGGTTATCCTATCTGCCGATATGGTACCGCCATCACGCTCGTCGTGTTTAAAATTGGTAAAGCTTCTGGTTTTTGGGTTAAAAAGATTGATGCCTCCATAGGCGGTTCCAATCCAAACATCGCCTTTACTGTCAACATAGGTAACCCTGGCGTTATCATCGCTTAAACTGGTTGAATCGCGCTTGTTGTTGCGGTAGTGGATAAATTTATGCTGATTAATAATATATTGGTCAACGCCATCTTTCAAGGTAGCTATCCATAAATTACCGTTATTATCCAAAGCAATATTTACGGTAAAGTTGCTGGCCAGTGTGTTTGGAATTTTATCGTTGTGCAGAAAACGCGTAAAACGATTCTTATTCGGGTCGAATTTATTAAGGCCTCCACTTGTGGCTACCCATAAACTGCCGTCCTTATCTTCGGCAATGTGGTTTATGTAGTTGTTGCTAATGCTGGTTTTATCGTTAACATCATTCCTGAAAACTTTAAATTTATTGCCGTCGTAACGGTTTAGGCCGTCGCGGGTGCCAACCCAGATAAAGCCTTGCTTATCCTGGATCATGGCGTTGATGTTAAGCTCAGAAAGATTTTCTTTACTGCCTATGTGCTGAAAGTGCATAGGATGCTCCTGGGCCGAAACCCAAAATGAACATGCTATAAAAATGAATAACAGGTAATACTTTAAGCCCCTTATTGACATCAGAAAAACATAAGATTTTGGCGTATGCACAGATTTCTAATTTAAAACTTATTACGGGATTGTTTATAATTATTTGATGAATAGTTAAACGGGGTTAAGACTAAATTAGTTATGCCAATATTAACAACCGGTTACCGGTAGTACATAGCATTTTATCTAAAACAAGCTGAACCATATTTTTTAACTTTGCCCATATGGACGAAAAAAACAAAGACCCGCTGCACGGTAAAACTTTAGAAATGATTTTGAACGAACTGGTTGCCCGTTTTGGCTGGCCCGAGTTAGGCTACCAGATAAGAATTAATTGTTTTTTGGATAATCCCAGCATATCATCTAGCCTGAAGTTTTTGCGCAAAACGCCGTGGGCACGTAAAAAGGTAGAGGATATGTACATCTACTACTTTGCCAAAAAAAATTAGTGCTTGCGCTTATTGTTCATTTTAGCCTTTTGGCCCGAACTAAAGTTATAAGTTTTTGAATTGGCAGCCTTTTTTTCATGGAAAGCCGCGCCAATTATAGGCGCATCGGGGTTTGGTTTAGGTTCTTTTTTTGCTTTTACCTCTTTTTCAATAATAAGCTCTTCGGGTAACTCGGCAAGGGCTATTTTTTTGCCGGTGGCCTGCTCAATCTTTTTAACCTGGCTAAGCTCCAGGTCGGTGGCAAAGGTAAGGGCCATTGTCTCGTTCCCGCTTTCGGGGTAATGGTTTGTCACACGATCAATAAATAGTTCTTTTTCTGCCGGCACATCAAAATGAATGATGAAAGGAATATCGGCCAGGCTAAAAGTTTCTTCCTGCTCATTAGCTACCAACAGCACCCTGGCACCTTCATCAGCCTTAAAATCATTTATCGATTTAAAACCCGGGCTATCAAAAAACTGGGGGTTTAAATACGCCACTGCTGTACGTAAACGGGTTTGCAGGCTTTTATAAACTTTATCGGCAGTTGCACGTGTATTTACAAACACTACGGTTTTGGTAAATAGCTCTTCATCGTACATAAACAAATTGAGCAGGTTTAATTTAGTGCCGAAGTTGGGTACGTTATATAAAAATTGCGGATGTGTTTCCAAAGGCTGTTCTGCCAGTGCTTCTACTTCTACAATAGCAGGGTCTTTCATAAAAGGATCAAGCATTTTTTGCAGTTTGCTGTGCATTACTTCGGTAAATACCAGTTTTTGACTTTTGCCAATGCTATTTGCCAGTTCTACAACAGGTAGCTGCAAGCCTCTTTTTATCATTTCATCGGCATCATCAACCACAAACATATCAACCTTGTTAAGGTTAAGGGCAAGTTTCAGGTAAATAGCACGCGCCCTGTCAGGAGTAGCAACTACAATATCGGCGCCATCGGCTAATGCGTCCATCTGGGCTTCAATGCCCGGAGCCACGTATAAACCAACAATTTTTATCGATTTATTTTTGTTCAGGCGGTCGAATTGCTCAATTACTCCAAATACATCCTCTTTATCGGGCACAAGGATTAATACACGCGGGACGCCTTCGGGGGCATAATTAAAGCGGTTTAAAACACCCAGTACATAGGTGGTAGTTTTGCCACTGCCTTCGTAACCAATGGCGATGATATCCTGGCCGCCTACAATTCTCGAAAGCGTTTTTAATTGCAGTTCTTTAGGGTTTATAAAACCAGCTTCATTTACCGACCGAACCAGCTGTTTTTTCAGCTTCAATTTTTCAAACCACACCATCTGAGAACCTTATTAAGTATTTAAGAGGGCGAATTTACCTAAATTTCCTTGAAAAGAGTCAAGAATCAAGAATCAAGAGGCAAGACAGGGAATACTTTAGGTATTATATTGACTGCCAAACAGTGTTTTCGTCCTTTTGGAGCAGGCCGGTAAACGTTGGTTTGGCGGGAATGTCAAGGTAGGGATAGGTTACTTTTGACAGGTACAATCCCTGGGGATAAGCAGGGATAATAATTCTGGGCGTTTGTTTACTGATGAGATGACTTTCAAATTCATCAACACTCATTTCTCCACGGCCAATTTCCAACAGGCGGCCAATAATGATCCTGATCATTTTGCTCAAGAACCGGTTAGCCGATATGCTGAACCGGAGCCTGTCGCCGTTGCTGCTAACAAAAAGGCTTGCCAAGCTCACGTTACAAATGGTATGGTCAATCCTGTCGGGCATTTTACAAAAGGCGCGGTAATCGTTATAAAGCGGTAGCAGCGCCGCCGCCTTTTTCATTTCATCAATGTTAAGATTGGTTTCGGGGTATAACGCGCTAAAAGCACTTAAAAAAGGATCTTTATAAGTATGAATAAAATAATCATAGGAGCGTTGCACGGCATCAAACCGGGCGTGGGGCAGGCCCTGCATCGGGATGATATCAAATACCGCGATATCATCCGGCAGCATTTTATTGAGGCGGAAAAGGAGGTCGAAATCCCATTCCTGCTCTACATCTATATGAAAAAAAAATTGGCTGGCATGCACCTGCGCATCGGTACGGCCGCAGCCGTTAACAGTTATAGGCGTTTTTAAAATTTGACTTAAAGCGGTTTCAAAAACAGCTTGTACACTTGCAACGCCGGCATGTTTTTGCCAGCCGCTGTACTGTGTGCCGTGATAACCAATATGAAAAAAATAGCGCATGATCTTGGATCCAAAAATCCGCAAAAATTATGGTAATGCCATACAAAAACGAGTGGGATGGCTAAACGGATGACTTTACACCAGCATTGGGCATTTTAAACAACTTGCGTATCTGCCGTACATAAACTACCTTTGCGGCGCTTTAGGTTCCTTTATAGTATATCATAAAGGATTAAAAGGGAATACGGTGTGAATCCGGAACTGTCCCGCAGCTGTAAGCTCCATAACCATAGTTCATTCTATTAAAGTCACTTGCGCTTAGGCAAAGGGAAGACAGAACGAAAGGGGAGTAAGTCAGAAGACCTGCCAGAGCGATAATGCGATTCATAGCTTTCGGGGATTGAAGCTTGGATGTGAATGCTCTTGCTTATTGGCGTATTTTCATTTCAAACAATTCTGTTTCCGTGTGTGCTGTGAGCGCTTTGCGTACAACAACATGAAAAAAAACTTACTTTGTTTTCATAAGCATTTACCCGCACCGGTTTTAGCGGCAGCGTTTTTTTTGCTGCAGGTTGTTGTTTACAATAGCGCATCCGCTCAAACAGACACCGCAAAAAAAATCAAAGAGGTTACCGTTTCTTCGTCTGCCATCCCCAAAATTCAAACCATTACACCAACACAGCAGGTTTCGGCCGGCGATTTTGAACGTTACAGCGCATTTAATGTTGCCGATGCTATCCGTAATTTTGCCGGTGTTATACTGAAGGATTACGGTGGGGTTGGGGGCCTAAAAACAGTCTCGGTACGCGGCCTGAGTGCCAATCACACTGCTGTTTTATATGATGGTGTACAAATTAACGATGCCGAAAACGGCCAGGTTGACCTTAGTAAGTTAAACCTGAACAACGTACAGGAAATTTCACTTTATATTGGCCAGCCCCCTGGTATTTGTATGCCGGCGCGGTCGTTTGCATCATCAAGTGTACTGGCTATTAAAACTGTAAAACCCAATCTTAGTATTGGTAATCCTTACCAGGTAACAGCGGGTGTTAAGGCAGGTTATTTTGGCTTAGTAAACCCATATCTCCAATGGCAACAACGTGTTAATAATAACTGGTCGTTTATAGTAAACAGTTACACAGAGCATGCTAACGGCCGGTATAACTATAAAACCAGCGTCGTTGGGGCCGACTCTGTACATACGCGCAGCAATGATGATATCGGCGCCCAACAGGTAGATGGCGCTTTATACTGGGCCAAAACCGATAGTAACAAATTTAATTTACACGTAAACTATTATCATGCTGAACGGGGCATTCCCGGCGCTGTGGTGCTTTATAATCCCACCATATCGGCAACGCGGCTTTGGAACCAGGACTTTTTTTTGCAGAGCGGCTATGAACGTCAGTGGCACAATTCTTTACATCTGTTAATAAACGCGAAGGTTTCAAAAAACTATCTCCGTTACCTTGATCCTGATTATTTTAACAATGAAGGTCGTTTAGACCAGCGCTTTACACAACACGAATATTATGGTTCGGCAGCTTTGGCTTACCATCTAACAACTGCATGGGAAGTATCCTACGCTGCCGATTTGTCGGTCAATAATCTTGATGCAAACCTTGCCAATTTTAGTTATCCAACAAGGCTGACATTATTAAATGTATTGGCCAGTAACCTGCGCATCGGTAAATTCCAGTTGCAGGGAAGTTTGCTGAATACCCATATTACCGAAACTGTAAAAAACGGTGCCGCGGCCCCGCCTAAGAATGTTTATTCGCCCACGGTTGAGGCTACCTTTCAGCCCTTGAAAACCTCAAATATTCAGATACGGGCCTTTTACAAATATATTTTTCGCAACCCTACGTTTGATGAACTTTATTACAGCGCCATCGGCAATCCTATGTTAAAACCGGAGTATACCAAACAATTTGATTTGGGCGCCACCTATGGCAAGGCATTAAGCGGCTTTTTTAATTACATCACTTTAACAGCCGATGCATATTATAATCATGTGGATAATAAGATTGTATTTATCCCGAAGGACGCCTTTAACCGGTCGATCCAGAATTTTGGCAAGGTTGATATTAAGGGATTGGATGTAGGCTTAAAAACGCAGGCTAAACCCGCCGAAGGCTGGAAGGCATCATTGGCTGTAAATTATTCGTACCAGCAGGCACTAAATGTAACCGACCCTACATCTTCTGTATATCTTAACCAGTTGCCTTATACGCCTAAAAACACAGTTTCGCTTAATGCAGGTGTTGATCGCGGCCATTTAGGGGTTTATTATAACCAGGTAATTTCATCATCGCGATATTATACCAACGATAATCTTGCTTCTGATTATTTAGCCGGGTACGCCATCAGCGATGCATCTGTTGTTTATCACTTTTTATTAAAAAAGAAAGCTGTTGTTGCATCAGCAGAGGTTAATAATCTTTTTGCAAAAAGCTACGCCGTTGTGCAAAGCTATCCGATGCCCGGCCGGTCTGTCAGGTTTTCCATTCAAATAACTATCTAACAATCCATATTATGAAAAAAAACAAACTCAATTATTTATTTATTGCTTCAACGATGATAGCTCTGCTTTCATCATGCCATAAAGACAAAATCGTTCCAACAACCGATACCCCAACGGCCGAAAGGGCTGGTTTATACATTCTTAACCAGGGTGGCTTTGGTAGTAATAACAGCAGCCTGACTTTTTACAACTATACAACTAAATTACTTACTGCCGATTTTTATAGCAGCGTAAACGGCAGCCCGCTGGGCGATACAGGTAATGACGCCCAGATATATGGCTCAAAAATGTACATCGTTGTTAATGTATCAAGCGTAGTTGATGTTGTGAACGCTAAAACCGGCAAACTGATTAAACAGGACAGTATTGTAAATACCACATTAAAAAATAAAGCGCGTGCCCGCCAGCCAAGAAGCATAGCCTTTTACAAGAGCAATGCCTTTATTACCTCCTATGATGGCACAGTAGCAGTAATGGATACGGCTTCATTAACCATTATCAAGTACATTACCGTTGGCCGCAATCCCGAGCAATTAGTGGTATCTAACGGGAAATTGTATGTGGCTAACTCTGGCGGTTTATCATCAACCGGTGTTTTCGATAATACGGTTTCGGTAATTGACCTGGGTACTTTAACCGAGACAAAAAAGATAACAGTAACAGCAAATCCTGTAAGTATGGCTACCGATGCCTACAATAATGTTTACGTGGTATCATTAGGCGATTATGATAAAATTGCCGGCGGTTTAACTATTATTGACAGTAAAACTGATGTGGTAAAAACGGCCCCGGTAATTTCGGTAGGCTACATCATTCCAATCACAGTATCGGGCGATTTTGTTTACTATTTAACAGCCGATAATAAGATTGCAGTTTACAATGCCAAAACACAAACTGCGGTACAAGCCAACTTTATTACCGATGGCACCGTAATAACTACACCATACACGATAGCGGCCGACCCAACAACAGGCGAAGTATTTGTTACCGATGCCAAAGATTATGCGTCAAACGGAACTTTGTTTGCTTTTGACAAAACAGGTAAAAAAGAATATTCTATAACCACAGGCATCAATCCGGGTAAAGTAATTCTTGTTAACAAATAGGGGAGAGAGTCAAGAGTCAGGAATCAAGATGGAAAAAGTAACAAGTCTTTAGCCAAAGTCTTAAGTTCTAAGCCAAAAAAGAAAAATTCGACTTTGGACTTACGACTTAGTACTATTGACTTAGCACCAGCTATTTTTATTTGTACTTATAATGAGTAATTTTACATCATAAATAAAACCATGAATAAAAAAGATACCATAAGCCGTAACATTATCCTTGTTTTAATGATCATTGTTGCCGCCGCATTCAGATTATTAGCTTTTAGATATAAAGAGCTGAGCAACTTTAACCCGGTAGGGGCAATAGCTTTATTTGGCGGCGTTTACTTTGTTGATAAATGGAAGGGATATGTAATTGTATTGCTTACGCTTTTATGTACAGATGTAGTGATTAATTACCTTTATACCTCAAAGTTTTCAATAATGTACGATGGTATCATTGGTGTTTATATTAGCTATGCTATTATGGTGCTGGCCGGGACTTTAATAAAAAAGGTAAATTTTGTTAATGTATTATTAGCATCTATCGGCGTTGTGCTTATCCATTGGCTAATTACGGATATGCCCTGGTTTTATACCGAGCTGAAGCTTTACCCTAATACATTAGCAGGCTATGGCAAATCGCTGGTGGCAGCATTGCCATTCGAGAAGAATATGGTATATGGCAATCTGGTGTTTGGCTTACTACTATTTGGCGGCTTTGAGCTGGCTAAAACCAGGTACACTTTTTTACGCACACAAAAACAATTGGCACTTTAATTTAAATTGATAAAATTGAAAAGCGATCTGCCATTATGCAGGTCGCTTTTTTTATGAACTAAGATTTTACTTTATGAAAAAGTTGGTAGTATTAACGGGTGCAGGAATAAGCGCTGAGAGTGGTTTAAAGACCTTCAGAGACAGCGACGGCCTTTGGGAGGGGTACAATATAGAAGATGTGGCTACACCCGAAGCGTGGCGGCGTAACCCGGCCCTGGTACAGCAGTTTTATAATGAGCGACGTAAAAATGTGATGGATGCAAATCCTAATGCCGCACACTATGCCCTGGCCAAATTGGAAGAAAAATATGATGTAACTATTATTACCCAAAATATAGATGATCTGCATGAACGTGCAGGCTCAACCAAGGTGGTACACCTGCACGGCATCATCACCCGTTCGCAATCAAGTGTTAACCCTGAACTTACTTACCCTATTGATGGATGGGAGATTGGGATGGACGAGCTATGCGAACTTGGATCGCCGTTGCGCGCCCACGTTGTTTGGTTTGGCGAGGCTGTGCCCATGATTGAAACGGCAGCGAGGATTTGTAGCCGCGCGGAAATTTTTATGCTGATTGGCTCCTCATTGGCTGTATACCCGGCGGCCGGATTAATTGGCTATGTAAACCGCGATGTGCCCCGGTATGTTATCGACCCTAAAATACCCCATATCAATGTGCGCGGCCCGGTTATCAAGATCCAGGAAAAAGCAACAGTAGGAGTAGTGGCCCTGGTGGATGAATTGCTAAAAGAACAATAAAATACCGCATTCACTAAATCAATAATTCACTAAATCAATAATTAAAATGAAGAAGTGTATTTTTAACTGGAGCGGCGGTAAGGATAGCGCGTTGGCTTTGTACCATTGCCTGCAAAATCCTGACCTTGACATACGGTACCTGGTAACAACTATTAATGATGCTGCCGACAGGATTTCGATGCACGGCGTACGCACGGAACTATTGATAAAACAAGCCGAAAGTATTGGTATACCGTTATACCAGATCCGGTTACCCGAAATGCCCGGTATGAAGGAGTATGACGAGGTTATGCATTATCACCTGGCTCACTTCAAAAACGAGGGTATAACGCATTCTATTTTTGGCGATATTTTTTTGCAGGATTTAAAAGACTATCGTGATGCAAGGCTGAGCGAAGTTGGCCTTACCGGTATTTATCCTTTATGGAAACGTGACACCCACGAACTCATCAACGAATTTTTAAGCCTTGGATTTGGAACAGTGATAGCCTGCACCCAGGCACGCCTTGAGCGAATAGTAGGGAAGGAGATAAGCGCCGAACTGATTGATGCGTTGCCCGATGATGTAGATGTTTGCGGCGAGAACGGTGAGTTTCATACCTTCACTTTTAAGGGGCCAATTTTTTCAAAGCCCGTCAGCTATCAAACGGGGATTAAAATATTTAAGGAATACCAGGCCCCAAAAAATACCGACGATTCCTGCGTTACAAGCCCGGATCAAAAGCCAGCCGGTTTTTGGTATTGCGACCTTATTTTAGCTTAACCTCCCATTTATTTGGCTGATATTGTAACCGAATAAAATTAATTATAAAAATGTAAATTATTAATAGACAATAATTTATTGTTATTTAGTTAGATTTTTAGTTTAATAACCAGAGAGAGTTAGGTTGTTAATTACATGTATTTTGCTTGTTTTGCCAAATATAATTCTGCTTGTCAAGATTATATATTTTAAAATCCTGTAAATCAATTACTAATCCTGTAAATCCTGTTAGTAATTGTACCGATAGTACGCATCTTTAAAATCAGTACGCATCTCTATAAACCTGGCGCCTACCTTTGTTAAAAACTCCTCATCAAGCAATTCAAAAACACTGTTAACGCCATCTGTTAAATCCATTTCGGCGATTTTAAAACTTTGCTCCAGGGTACCCTGCTCTATCTTTACAATAAACTTTTGGTTCATGTTCATGATAGTAACTTTAAAATCGGGGTGCGGTAGTTCGGCAATAATTCTCATATTTTAATTTTTCAATAAGTCATTTAAAGGGTCTTTTCCATCCAGCGATCCAAAACTGGCCACCAGCCGGAAGCGGGCAAATAGCTCTTCGCTGTACCAGTTTTCGCTACGGGTAAGTTTTATTACCTCGGCGTGCTCCCGGCTTTTGTAGGCAAAGTTTTTTACATCATCGATGCTTTTCCATACAGAAAATGTTGCCTGCCGGTAAACGGGCGCTTCGCCAACACCAAACGATGTAACGTAACCTGGGGCCAATGTCATCAACCCGGCCACCTCATCTACATGGCTCCAAAAATTTTTAAGCCTGCTTATACGGATGGTGGCCCGTGTTAACACAGCAACCGGACCGGCGTAATTTGTAGCTTCGGGATTACCAAAGGGCTCTTTGCCATTCCACTTACCATGGCTTTGCAGCGGCTGGCATAGTACAGTATAGCCCTCATTACCAAATATTTTCCACCAGCCCGATACAAAAGACCGGTTATAAAACTGGTCAAAATCTTCCCGGCTTTCCCAGCAGGCCAATAAACCCCATTGCTGCCAGTCGGGTTGTAAATCAAAAGTCCCGTTTTTACCCGAGCCAAGCAGTTTGTAAAATGAACAACCTTTTTGCAGTATTAAGGGCAGCCGGTGGATAGCCATGGCCAATAATGCGAATGGTATAAACAGCTTGCGGTAACGTATTATGGTTAAGCTAACATACATGTACCTGCTAAATAAAAGATTTAATATGATATAGTTGGAATTTACATTCAGGAAGCAAAATTTTTACATAAAAGTGTCAGGGTAAACGCATCTGAATAATTAGCGGCGACAAGCTGTTATTGAATAATTGCTAAAACGATACTTACGTTTGTTGACTGATCCTGGCTAAAAAATCCAGGTCGCCTCGACATCCTGTTTTGGCTAACAGCAGGTACAAATATTGGGATGCACTCAAATTGCGCGATACATCAAATTAGTGTTAACCATGATTATTTTTAAGGTGTTAATTATCAAATACTTATGAATGGAATATCTAAAATGTGTTAAGTTATGTTAACCCACTTTAGGTGCTTTTTGCCCGGTAAAGGTGCCGCGACAGCTGCAGCAGACGATTTGCAGCTTTCAAAACTAAACCTTGCTACGTGAAACATTAATACTAAATTGCATTACGGAATGAAAATCCCAAACTAACCTTTTGAAATATAAATTATGAAAAAATTATTCATCATTTGCCTGCTAACAGGCTTGGCTATCATTGATGCAGCCGCCAAAACCAAAGTGCTGGTATTTTGCAAAACAGCCGGGTTTCATCACAATTCTATAGCGGTTGGCGTACCGGCTATTATGAAGCTGGGTGCCGAAAATGGCTTTGCTGTGGATAGCACCACCAACGCCGAAAAGTTTACTGCCGCCAACTTAAAGCAATATGCGGCTGTAATATTTTTAAGTACTACGGGTGATGTATTGAACGATGCGCAGCAAACAGCCTTTGAACAGTATATTAAAGCCGGAGGCGGCTTTGTTGGCGTACATGCTGCTACCGATACCGAATATGACTGGGCGTGGTATGGCAAGCTGGTTGGCGCTTATTTTAAAAGTCATCCTAAACAACAGGAAGCGGTGTTGCATGTGGTCGACCGCGATTTTATCGCCACCAAACACCTTCCCGAAGATTGGAAACGCTGGGACGAATGGTATAACTACAAATGGATAGCCGACGACCTGCATGTACTGATCAAGATAGACGAGAAAAGCTACACAGGCGGCGAAAACGGTGATAACCACCCTATGGCCTGGTACCACAGCTTTGATGGCGGCCGCGCCTTTTACACGGAGTTGGGGCATACCGATGAGTCATACGCCGATCCATTATACCTGAAGCATTTGCTGGGTGGTATACAGTATGCGATAGGGAAGAAGTAAAATCGTCTGAATCAGAATTTACAGAATTTAAGAATATTCAGAATTTGATTCTGATAAATCCTGTAAATTCTGATCCTGATTATAATGTTGTAACCGCGGTAATGGTAGCCAGGATGGTTAGACAAATGGCAAATACCAGGAAGTAACTCACCGATATCCCAATCATCTTTGTAATTGTCCTTAGCCTGCTTCTACCGTAAACAACACGCAGGGAGCGGTACATATACCAGAGGATAAAAAACAGGGCTGCTACATCCATTATAACAATAAGATCGATAAGCTTATGCGGGATAAGCAACTGTACCAACATAAGAAATGCCAGGAACAAGAATACGAAGCAGTGGAGATGGAACGAATAGATGAGGTACTCCACATAAAACTTTTTGTTTTTGGAGAACGCGATCTTAAGTATCAACGCAAATAGTGGCAGTAGTAAAAACATCATCTTAGGCACATTATGCTTAATGCCCTCATTAATCTCTTCATTTGCAGATTTACCCTCTTTTGCCCACTCAAATTGTTTCTTCTCTAAATACCTGCTTATCACACCGTCCCTTTTATCGGCCGGTAATTGTCGCTGGGTAGCAAGGTACTGTTCATAAGTTTTGATGGAATCCTTTTTATTAGCGGCCTTAATGTCCCGCTTAATACTATCGGCCTTAAAATCGACATTTTTTTTGATCGCCTTCTTTTGATCTGCGCTGAGGAAAATACTGTTATCAATCCCATTTTTAACGGATATTTTCATGTTATCCGCCGCTTCCTCTGATTTTGCCTTATCATTGCTTAGGGTCACGATATCTGCCGTATTGCTTTTAAACAACAGTACAAAATATACCAGGCTAATAAATATATACATTTTAACAGGATGCAGGTATTGCGTCCTGCGCCCGGCCAGGTACTCGGTTGTAAGCTTCCCTGGCTTAAAAAGCAGCGGCTGTAACGTATGAAAAAACTGATGATCGAAATGGAAATAATCGCTGATGGCATGATTCATCATATGGCCAAAGCTTTCCTTTACCTGAAGGTTCTCCTGCCCGCAGTTTGAGCAAAATTTACCCTGCAAAATTGCCCCGCAGTTAAGGCAGTCGTTTTCCTCGCGGTAGTGTTTTTTCATTGGTGAGGCAAATTACTTTTATCGGTGATAAGTTGACTTACTGAATTCTATAGCTAAGCATGTTTGATGGCATGCTCAAGCGCAGCATTATGCCTATAGCGAAATACAAACGGGAATATAATTGCAATAATTAATGCATAAGCAGCGAAAGTAAACCAGATACCCGACCAGTTTTTACTATGATCTGATAGTAAAAAAAATTTATCAATAATAATTCCACTCGCCATGCTCCCGAACAATGCACCAAAGCCGTTTACCATCATCATAAATAGTCCTTGTGCACTTCCCCTTATTTCAGCAGGCGTTTGAGTTTCAACAAACAAAGAGCCCGAGATGTTAAAAAAGTCGAACGCCATTCCATATACTATACATGACAATATGATCATCCACAATCCGTTAGCTGGATCTCCAATTGCAAACAGACCAAAGCGCAATACCCAAGCCAACATACTTATTAGCATCACGTTTTTGATGCCAAACTTTTTTAGGAAAAAAGGTATCGCCAAAATAAATAGCGTTTCTGATACTTGTGATACTGACATAATTATGGCAGGATATTTTACCGCTAATGTGTTTTTGTAAGCTGGTATACTTTTAAAATCGCCGATAAATACATCACCATACGCATTGGTTAATTGTAGTGCTGCTCCTAAAAGCATAGAAAATATGAAGAAAATCGCAAATCTTGGCGATTTAAATAAAGTAAATGCATTAAGTCCTAACGATTCTACAAGTGACTTTTTACCTGTCTTCTTGAATAATGGGGGGCAATTAGGAAGAGAAAAGGAATATAGCCCAAGCGCAAGAGCCACTGCAGACGCTATATAAAATTGATTTGGTGATGACTCATTATGAGTTAAGCTAACTGCCCATAACGCCGCAATAAAGCCAACAGTTCCTATAGTACGAATAGGCGGAAATTCTGTCACAACATCTCTTTGTTCGTTTTTTAAAGCCGTATATGCAATTGTAATCGACAACGATATTGTGGGCATGTAAAACATCATATTAAGTAACATCACCCAAAAGAAAATCGTTGGATCTTTTACAAGAGGTAGGGTAAACAAGACTATTGCTCCTAAAATGTGCAAAATACCGTATAACTTTTCTGCATTAATTACCCTATCAACTAATATTCCAGTAAAGGCTGGCATTAATATCGACGAGATTCCCATTGTAGAGAAAATAGCTGAAAACTGGGTTGCCGTTCCAAGTTTATTGTCAAACCAGTAATGTCCAATAGTAAGCAACCAAGCCCCCCACACAAAAAATTGCATAAAATTCATCAGTATTAAGCGGAACTTAATATTCATATGGTATGGGTTTTAATAATGATAATCAGTGTTAAATTAAAAACGGGAAAGTAGCGAAATAAACGCAAATCAAGAAGCTAAGGGATGCAGAATTTAGCAAAATGGCCCTAAATGCTATGCTTTGGTGCCGGGTTCACAAAAAGAGGGCTTTATTTGATAGGTATGAATAATAGAATCTGAGAATTTCGGTACAGCTTTATTAACTAAATCCGAAATCGAAATTCTCAAATCCGAAATCAGGAGGCTTTTCGTTTATTCAGTTCGTCGCGGATTTTGGCGGCCTTTTCATATGATTCTTCGGCAAGGGCCTCCTGCAATTTTGTTTTTAGCTCATCAACACTTAACGAAGCAAAGCCACTGCCTACTGTTGATGTGTTAACTGTTTTTTCTTCCTGCGTCTCGTTGATATTTTCAAGGTAAACAAAGTCGTTGCCTTCAATTACTATTCCGGCTGTCGACAGGATGAATTCGTAGGTGAAAATTGGACAATCAAACCTAACCGCTATAGCTATAGCATCAGATGTACGGGCATCAATTTCAACCGAGCGTTTACCATCGCTGCAAATTAACTTGGAATAAAAAATACCATCAACCAGGTTGTATATGATAATCTCCTGCACCTCTATCTGGTAGGCCTCCGCAAAACTTTTAAAAAGATCATGCGTAAGCGGGCGGCTTGGCGTCATTTTTTCTATTTCAATCGCAATAGCCTGTGCCTCAAAACTACCTATAATAATAGGCAGCCTGCGCCTGCCGCTAACTTCGCCTAAAACTAAAGCATAAGCGCCGGATTGTGTTTGGCTGTATGACAAGCCTACAATATCCAGCTTAATTTTTTTCATGTTATTACCCATCGCACCTAATATTTATGCTGAAGCTTTATATTCTTTTACTGCCGCTATTAATTGGGGCACCACTTCAAAGGCATCGCCAACTATTCCGTAATCTGCCACTTTAAAAAACGGCGCCTCGGGATCCTTATTGATAACCACTATTACCTTTGAAGAACTGATACCTGCCAGGTGCTGAATAGCACCTGAAATTCCTATCGCAATATACAAATTTGGACTGACAGCTATACCAGTTTGTCCAACATGTTCGCTATGTGGCCGCCATCCTGCGTCAGATACCGGTTTTGAGCAGGCTGTAGCAGCGCCAAGTAAATTAGCTAGTTCCTCTATCATACCCCAGTTTTCGGGGCCTTTTAACCCACGTCCGGCGGATACAACTATTTCGGCATCAGGCAACGAAACTTTATCAGTAGCGCGAACAATCTCTTTTATTATCGCCTTAAAATCCGATTCTTTGGTTGTTGCTGCAAAATCTTCTACCTGCGCGGTGCCACCGGTTTCTACAACTTTATAGGAGTTTGGAATAAGGGCGATAACTTTATTTGCCGATGTTAACTCAACTACCGCGAAGGCCTTGCCCGAAAAGGCTGTTTTTTTAACCCTGAATTTGCCATCATTTTGCTCCGGAAGGGCAACGGCACCATCGGCAACACCGGCTTCCAGCTTAACGCCCAAACGCGGTGCCAAACCACGGCCCGAAAAGGTGTTTGATAGTACTACAACATCAGCACCCTCTTTTTTTGCAGCTTCGGCTATGATAGAAGCATAGGCCTGGTTTATGAAGTTTTTTAGCTTATCGCCCGATACATTAAGCACTTTTTTTGCACCGTACTTGCCCAGGGAAGCTAATCCGGCTGCATCTACGTCGCCGATAGAGATGGCTACCAGGTCGGTATTATTTTGATCGGCAATGGCCTTGGCATAGCTTACAGCTTCAAAAACTGATTTTTTGAATGTGCCGCCGGCATTTTCCGCATATATTAAAACTGACATATATAATGAGTTTCGTAAAAAACGATTTGAATTAAATTAGATAACGCGAGCTTCGGCATGTAAAAGATTAACCAATTTGGCCACGTCATCTGCGGCTACCAAAGTAACCTGTCCGCGCGGGGCCGGTGTTTCATAACTGATGATTTCCGAAAATGTTTTTACGTCAACAGGTTCCACCACAACTAAAGGTTTGGTACGTGCCGACATGATACCACGCATATTCGGGATCTTCGGCTCGGCAACACCTTCGGCAGTGCCGGCAACAAAAGGGAACGGAATGGTTAAAATCTCTTTGCCGCCTTCTATCTCCCGTTCAACCGTCGCCTCATTATCCGCTGCATCCAGCTTTTTAATGATAGATACCGAGGGAATATCCAAAAGCTCGCCCAGCATGCCTGCAACTTTTGATCCGTTATAATCAATAGACTCACGACCAGTCAGAATGAGGTCGAAAGCGTTAGCTTTCGCATATTGGGCAACCTGGTAAGCTACATACCATGCATCATGTGGCTTAGCGTTAATCCGTACCGCATCGGTGGCCCCAATGGCCAGCGCTTTGCGAACTGTGGCCTCGGTATTTACTTCGCCAACATTGATAACTGTTACTGTACCTTTTCCGCCGTCGGTTAATTCGATAGCCCGTGAAAGTGCTATCTCGTCGTAAGGATTTAATATAAATTGAACACCGTTGGTATTAAATTGGGTGTTGTTATCAGTAAAAGTTATTTTTGTGGTGGTATCGGGAACATTACTTATACATACCAAAATCTTCATAACAATAGGTTTTGGCAAATTTAACTAAAAAACATAGAGTTTAAAATGGAGTTGAGCAGATTAGATAAGCTACTGGAATTTATTAAAAATGAACCTAACGACGAGTTTTTAAAATACGCGCTCGCTACCGAATATCTTCGTCTTAATCAAGTAGATAAGTCGCTTGAATATTATGAAGACCTGGTAAATAACCACCCCAATTATACCGGTACCTATTACCACTTAGGTAAGCTTTATGAGGCGCTAAACCGCAAAGATGACGCTATTGCCATCTATGAAAACGGCATGAAAATCACAAAAGCCAAGCGCGATAACCACGCATTTTCGGAATTGCAGGCCGTTTACCGGCAGGCAATGGGAATTGAGGAAGATGATGACGATTATTAGTTCATTGGTTCACTTTGTTCGTTCACTGGTTCATTGGTCTTTTCCATCGGATGTGCTATTTTTCAGTTCGCGGTTAATGCAACAGCAACGAAGTAAGGCGGCCCCAACAATGGGTGCCATAAACCATCAGATAAGTAATAAAGCGATACCAATGAACCAGTGAACCAATGAACTAATGAACAAAAGAAGCTTACTATTTCTTCGCGATGTTTTGATGTACACCTTTACGGCCTTTGGCGGTCCGCAGGCGCATATAGCAGTTTTGCTGCGCGAGTTTGTGCAGAAGCGGCGCTACGTTACCGAAGAGGAATTGATGGAACTGAACGCCTTATCGCAGGTGTTGCCCGGTCCTTCATCAACTCAAACACTGGTAGGTATAGCCTGGAAAGTTGGCGGCTTACAATTAGCGCTGATCACTTTTTTTATCTGGATTTTGCCTTCGGCTGCTATAATGGGGATCGCTGCCATCAGCTATAAAATGTTTGCCAATCAGGCTAAGTTTAATCATGTGGTAAGTTATGTACAGCCGGTAGCTGTGGGTATTGTTGCCTACGCAACCTTCAGTTTTGCCCACAAGTTTTTGAAAACCAAGGTAAGCACCATGCTGGCTATTGGATCATTAATAGCTACGCTGATATTACAAAATGCCTACGCTTTTCCATTGTTGATTTTGTTAGGAGGCATCCTGTCATCGGCGATGGAGACGCAGCCACAGGAAAACGAACTGAGGGTAAAACTTTACTCCAATGTAAACCCCAACAAGGTAGCTTACTTTATAGGCATCTTGTTGTTTTTTGCAGCCCTTGGTGCCGTTATTAACCAAACATCGCCCTTCAGTTTGCCTATTCGCCTGTTCGAAAACTTTTACCGTAACGGCATCCTCACATTTGGCGGCGGGCAGGTAATGGTACCCTTGCTTTATACCGAATTTGTTGAAGTGAAACATTACCTCAGTAGTTCGGAGTTTCTTTCAGGCTATGCTTTGCAACAGGCATTGCCCGGGCCTACGTTTTCTTTCACTTCTTTTTTGGGAGGAATAACTTTAGGTAATAAGGGATATGGTATTGGCGGGCAAATAGTTGGCAGCCTGGTAGCGGTAATAGGCGTAAACACTCCGGGGCTAATTCTGATACTCTTTATCGTTCCATTTTGGGAGGACCTTAAAAAAATAACGCGCATCAAAAACTCGTTAAGCGGCATAAACGCTGTGGCAGTAGGCTTTATGGCAACAGCTTTTATCCTGTTGGTACGCCCCTTCGGCGGTAACTGGGTGGCTTATTTGTTAATGGCTTGTACTTTTTTATTATTAAAGTTTACAAAAATTAAAGCGCCACTAATAATCATTATGGGGGTGGTTTTAGGGTTAATAGTTTAAACCTTTGTGGTAGGGCAGCTGAAAGCTGCAACCAGTGTTCACCACGAGCTGAAAGCTCGCAGCAGCGATATAAATAATAATAAAGCCTCAATTTTTAAAATTGAGGCTTTATTATTTAACAAACATCTGCACATCTGAAATCTATAATCTGCACATCAGAACGGCGGCTCATCATCAATATCATCCATCCTTGATGGGCGGATAATAAAATTACTTTGCTTTTCAAAATCCTGCGATGGTGCCAACCCGCTAAATGCGTTACCGGCAGCAGGAGGGAAGCTGTCCATGCCTTCTTCAAGGTTGGCAAATTTTACATATTTACCAACAAATTTAAGCCTTACGGTACCTGTTTCACCGTTACGGTGTTTAGCGATAATAACCTCACCCACGCCCTGGGTTGGGTTGCCATCTTCGTCTTCGGTTAAGCCATAATATTCGGGGCGATAAAGGAACAAAACCATATCCGCATCCTGCTCGATAGAGCCCGACTCACGTAAATCCGATAGCATTGGCCTTTTAGCATTACCCGGCCTGGTTTCTACAGCGCGGCTTAATTGCGATAGTGCGATAACCGGCACGTTTAATTCTTTGGCTACTGATTTAAGGGCACGCGATATACTACCAATTTCCTGCTCACGGTTACCACCACCTTTACCATCTGATGATTTACCATGCATCAACTGCAGGTAATCGATGATGATTAATTGGATATCATGCTGCGATTTTAAACGGCGGCATTTTGCCCTGAATTCAAATATATTTAATGCCGGGGTATCATCAATAATGAAGGTCGCTTTCTCCAGGCGGCCAATTTTTGAGTGGATCTGTTGCCATTCCCACTCTTCTAACGTTCCTTTACGGATCTTCTCCTGCTCAATTTCGGCCTCACCCGCAATTAAACGATTCACCAACTGGACTGACGACATCTCGAGCGAGAACACTACAACCGGTTTGTCAAAATCAACCGCGGCGTTACGGGCACAGCTTAACACAAAGGCTGTTTTACCCATCGCGGGGCGGGCAGCTATAATTACGAGGTCGGATTTTTGCCAGCCCGAAGTCATACGATCAAGCCCGGTAAACCCGGATGCCACACCGGTTAAGCCATCTTTTTTATCTTTCAGCGATTCGATATCACGCAAAGCCTCCTGTACCAGGTCGTCCATTTTACGGGCGTCACGGCGTAAATTGCTTTGGGCTATCTCAAACAGGTTTTTCTCCGCTTTATCTAACAGGTCAAGAACATCGCTGGTATCTTCATAGGCGCTGTTGATTGTTTCTGTAGAGATACGAATCAGCTCGCGCTGGATATATTTTTGAATAATAATACGCGAGTGAAACTCAATATTGGCGGCAGACGCTACGCGGCTGGTTAATTCGGTAATATAGTACGCCCCACCAATCATTTCCAAATCGCCTTGTTTGCGTAACTGGGCGGTAACGGTAAGGATATCTATCGGTTGGGATTTTTCGAAAAGTTCTTTTATCGCCGAAAATATTTTCTGGTGATTGTCTCGATAAAAAACCTCGGATTTTAGTACGTCGATAACTGATGACAGTGCATCTTTTTCCAGCATCAGCGCACCTAAAACGGCTTCCTCCAGGTCTGTAGCTTGTGGGGGTAACTTGCCCATTCCGGTATATGGAGTTGGGTTGGTAATGCGGCTACGGCGTTCGTTTGTATTAGGCTTGTACTGATTCTCGTTCTCAAAACTCATAAGGCAACAAAAATATACAAAAATTAGTTTACCTATGCTACTATTCCATCCACATAGTGTATTGACGTTTTAAAGCAATCATTCTCAATTTAATAATTTATAGTGTTGAATGCTTTTAATATTAACACACAATTGTTAGTAAGATGTTAGTTGTGATATTAAAGAGTTCATTGATAGCCACTTAAAACGGTGTTAATAAAGTTTGAAAATGTTAGTTGTAATGGTGTGAACCAAAATGTCAATTGAGTTCAATAACCGCTTAATCAATTAATATAGCTATTTTTGCCAAAATTATCCATACCAAAAATGACATTTAATTCAAGACCTCAGCGCGAAAGTAACCAGATGGTATTTGGCATCAGGGCTATCATGGAAGCGATCACTTCGGGCAAAGAGATTGAGGCATTATACATACAACGTGGTGCGGCCGGCGGCTTATCGCATGAGTTGAAAGCCCTGCTTACCGAATATAATATTACAGCACAGCAAGTGCCTATTGAAAAACTGAACAGGCTTACCGCCAAGAACCACCAGGGCGCCGTTGCTTTTATTTCGCCAATTGTTTATCAAAAAATAGAGAATATTATCCCCGATGTTTTTGAAAAAGGCGAGGTACCGCTGATATTGGTACTAGATTCTATTACCGATGTGCGCAACATGGGGGCGATTGCACGTACCGCCGAATGTGCAGGCGTGCATGCCATAGTTATCCCGGCGAAAGGATCGGCTCAGATTAACCCGGATGCTATCAAAACCTCAGCCGGCGCGTTATATAAGATACCGGTTTGCCGCCATGATAACTTTATGCAAACCGTTAGGTTTTTGCAGGAATCGGGCCTGCAGCTGGTTTGCTGCACCGAAAAAACTAAAGAAGATATTTACGTACCCGACTATACTGCCCCAACGGCCATTATCATGGGATCGGAAGAAGACGGTATACGCAACGAGATCATCCGCATAGCGGATCACCTGGCCAAAATCCCGATGTTTGGAGAGATCGAATCGCTTAACGTATCGGTATCAACCGGGGTTATTTTGTATGAAGCGATAAGGCAACGCGGACTGACTAATTAATGATTGAACAGGTGTGTGGTTTCCTGCGATTTTAACGAATCAATTCAATCAGCCAGGCAATTACCCGTTAGCTATAGTTTTACCGATTTGCCATGCACGTCAATTATCGGCCGGTATTTTATATCGAAAATCTGTGCTTTAGTGTTTTTGATTTAATTGATTGTATTTTTTCCCAAAATAGTAGGTAACAAACAAGAACGCAAGCATAACGATGGGTGGGATAAATTCACTGGCCGCATCGCCTGCAAATGCCCTTGAGGCAATTGCCCCAAAAAAGGTGAAGGAAAAGCCAGCATAGGCCCATTCTTTAACCACCTTGTATTTGTTTTGCAATATGGCTATTACACCAAGAAGTTTGGCAGTGCCCATTATCACCATAAAATAAACAGGATAGCCCAGGTGTTTCAATACATCGATGCCTGCCTGTTGCCTGGTAACTCCACCAAAGCCATCCCCGGCCATAACTAAAGCCAGCAATACTGTCAGCACCCAGTAGGTGATGTTAATTGTTTTTGCGCTCATAACAATGAAGATTATTGTGGGCGGTTAGGTGAGTAGCTTACCATCCATGATATGCCAAATTTATCGGTAAACCAACCAAACAGGTCGCCCCATTCGGCCATGGCAAGCGGCACCATAACCTGGCCGCCTGCAGATAGTGCTGCAAATATGGTTTCGGCTTCCTCCTTACTATCAGCATTGATAGAGACATGATAATTATTACCTTGTTTGTAGCCCATGCCCATTTCACCAATGCTATCGGTAGCCATCAGGATGTTTTTGCCTATGGGCAGGGCAATATGCATCAGTTTGTCTTTGTCCGCTTCGGCTACATTCTCAGATCCTCCTGGCGAATCTTTAAAACGTATCACGGCCAAAAACTCGCCGCCAAATACCGATTTGTAAAAATTAAATGCTTCTTCGGTTGTACCAGGTAGGTTTAAATAAGGATTAATTGTTGCCATCTTAGTCGAGGTTTTTAATTGATAAAATTTTCTTAATGGTTTATACGTAAATCTACACTGATTAAACCTAAACCCAAAGGGCAGAATCCGACATTTAGAGGGGATAATTAAGACAATAGCTTACTTATCAGAAATAAACCGGTAAACATACGGGGCTTTGTGTGCGCCGCCGGTAAATTTCTTGGCTATTCGCTCCAATATCCCCAGGCTTAGCATCTTACGCTGAAAGGCTGCACGGATGAGTTTCTTGTTTAATACCGTTTCGTACAGGCTTTGCAAATCGCCCATGGTGAAATCTTCGGTGAGCAGGTTAAAGCCTATCAGTTTCTGATCTAAGTTTACGCGCAGGGTTTCCAAAGCTTTTTTTATGATTAACTGGTGATCCTGCATCAGCACAGGTAAATCATCGAGGCCATACCAGCAGCAACTATCTGAAATGCTATCCGGAGTGGGGATGGCTTTTGTAAAATCGACCAGCGCGTAATAGCCAATAGATACAAAACGTTTTAACAGCCAATGGTCGGCCGGTGGCGTAGTCCCTCTTACCGACATGATTTTTTTCAGCGGCTCCGGGTCGTGCCTGCTTCTGTCGCCAAAAACATAAAACTGGTCAAGAAAGATGTTTTTTAGCCCTGTACGATCAAATAATACGCGTCGGGCAGCTTCGTTAACATCTTCGTAATCATGAATAAAACCGCCGGGCAGGGCATATAAGCTGGTGTTTTTATAGGCAAGCAGCAAGACTTTAAGCTGTTTGTCATGAAAGCCAAAAATCACCGCATCAATAGCCAGGCCAGGTAAATAACCTTCGCCTTGTGCATCAGCTTCCTGTTTTTTGAACTCGTTATTGTTTAAAGGCATATATATTATAGCAATTAACAAAAAAATTTGTTAGCGGCGTAAAAATAAATTATTATTGTAACATAATGATACAATAACACAACTGGTGTTTGTATTAATTCTCAATAACCAATTATAAACCATATGAGGAAACCATTTTTAGCAGTATTGCTGCTGGTGCAGCTAACTACCATGAAGGTAATTGCACAAACAAACCAAGTAACTGTTGCAAACGGTGCACTGGAAGGCGTAAAAGAAGCCGGCTCGGCCATAACAATTTTTAAAGGTATCCCTTTTGCACAGCCGCCTGTTGGCGATTTGCGCTGGAAAGAGCCGCAACCCGCAAAAAACTGGACAGGCGTTTTAAAGGCCGATCATTTTGCGGGCAACCCTATGCAAAAACCAATTTTTGGTGATATGAATTTCAGGTCATCGGGAGTGAGCGAGGATTGCCTTTATCTTAATGTATGGACACCAGCCAAAACCATGAAGGAAAAGTTGCCGGTACTGGTTTATTTTTACGGCGGCGGTTTAGCGGCCGGTGATGGTTCCGAATCGCGTTATGACGGCGAAAGCATGGCAAAACGTGGTATTGTGGCGTTAACAGTAAATTACCGTTTGGGCATATTCGGGTTCTTTTCGCATCCGGAATTAACTGCCGAATCTCCAAATCATTCGTCGGGTAATTATGGTTACCTTGATCAGCATGCGGCATTGGAATGGGTGAAAAAAAATATAGCTAAATTTGGCGGCGATCCTGACCATGTTACTATTGCAGGCGAATCGGCGGGGTCGATATCTGTATCGGTACAAATGGCATCTCCATTATCAAAAAACTTAATCAATGCAGCGATAGGAGAGAGCGGCGCCGGCATTAAGCCAACTTTGAATTCAATCCCCTTGGCTGATGCCGAAAAAAATGGAGCGAAATTTGCAGTAAACATGAAAGCCGGATCAATAGCCGATTTAAGGGCTATACCTGCCGCCGATTTGCTTAACGCAGCGTATAGTGCAAACGCAACCCCAAACACACCTACTATTGATGGCTACTTACTGCCAAAATCGTTACCGGAGATTTTTGAGGCCGGCGAGCAGGCTAAAATCCCGATTTTAGTTGGTTGGAACTCGGCCGAGGTGCCTTACCAGTTTGTAATGCGCGGCGATGCCCCCACATTGGATAATTATAAAAAAACATTAACCACATTGTATGGCGATAAAGCCGAAGAAGTAATGAAACTTTACCCGGCATCTACAGACGAAGAAGTAATTAAATCGGCAACAGCTTTATCAAGCGATCGTTTTATCGTGTACAGCACCTGGAAATGGGCCGATTTGCAGATAAAAACAGGCGGTAAACCGGTTTATCGGTATTGCTTTTCGCGCATACGTCCGGCCATGACAGCACAAATGGGTAATGCCTCCGCAGGGCTTGCGGGTGGTGTGGTAAAAAATAATGGTGGAATGGCTATGCCAAAAACGCCTGCGGCAGTTGGCGCATCGCATGCATCCGAAATTGAGTATGCTATGGGTAACCTCGCCGGAAATAAAGTTTACGCCTGGACACCTGACGACTTTAAAGTATCGGAAACCATGGAAAGCTATTTTGCTAATTTTATTAAAAATTACAATCCAAACGGTGCAGGATTACCAAAGTGGGACGCCAACACAGCGGGCAAAAGCCCTGTCAAATTTATGGTCATTGACGTAAAAAGCGAACAAAAAACAGAAAACGACAGGGCAAGGTATTTGTTCCTGGACAAAGAATATATGAAGTAAGATTTTTTTAGGGTGATTTGAATTGTCCTGGCTGCTGTAAAGTAGCCGGGACTTTTTTTGTTTACCTTTTGGTGAAAGCAATTTTAATGCCCATCAACACAAAAACACCCGCCGAAAATTTATTAAGCCAAATACTAAATAAAGGCTGCTTTTTTAGTCGCCCGGATAATGAGCCGGCAAAAAACGTGAGCACAGCAAACCAGGCTAAACCCATTAGCGCGTAGGTTATACCAAGCAAAACAAAGGGCAGGGCATTGTTAATTTGTGCCGGATGGATGAATTGGGGGAAAAATGCCAGGAAAAATATGGCAACTTTTGGGTTAAGGGTATTGGTTAACACCGCAGATAAATAAGTTTTATGCACAGGCTCTAATACGATGGCCACATCCCTTTGTAAAATTTCTTCTTTTGAAAAAAGCTTACTGATGCCAAGGTACACAAGGTAGGCAGCGCCGACGTATTTTAAAAAGCTAAAAGCCATTGCCGATTGTGATAATATTAACGACAAACCAAAAGCAGCCAGCGTAGTATGTACCAGCACCCCCGTAGTGATACCCAGCGTTGCGTAAATGCCAGCCTTTTTGCCCTGGGCTATTGATTTGTTAAGCACGAAAATGGTATCGATACCCGGTGAGATGATGAACAGAAAGGAAGTAACGAGGAAAGTAGTAAAGTTGATAATGCCCATAACGTAAAAGTAAACAGATCCATCCAAAATAACTTTATTCCTTAAGCATTTTGCTTTTTGCTAATTTTACCCTGTATGAACACCTTTGCCGATAGAATAATAACCTTTAACCAACAACTGGAATATACTGGAAAGCTACCAGCAGGGGTAAGCATTATGAACCCCTTTAGGGACAATGATTTTGCATTGGATGTATCCACGCAGTTTTACAATAAATATTACGGCGATAATCATCCCCGCCATTTGGTGTTGGGAATAAATCCGGGGCGTTTTGGTTCGGGTATGACGGGAGTATCCTTTACTGACCCTAAACGAATGATTAGCAAATGCCACATACCCTATACCGGCCCAATAACGCATGAACCATCATCAGAATATGTTTACGATATGATTGAAGCCTTTGGGGGAATAGAACAGTTTTACCGGCAATTTTATATTCATTCCGTTTGCCCGCTGGGTTTCACCATAACTGGGCCAAAAGGTAAAGAGGTAAACTATAATTACTACGATACGCCCGAACTAACAAAAGCAGTGTACCCTTTCATTGTAGAAAACATCAAAAAGCAAATTGCTATAGGATTTGAAACCGATGTTTGTTTCTGCTTTGGTACCGGTAAAAACGAAAACTTTTTACGCAAACTTAATGAAGAGCACCGGTTCTTTAAACAAGTTGTGGCGCTGGAGCACCCACGTTTTATTATGCAATACAAATCAAAAACGAAGCAAGATTATATAACTAAATATTTGAAGGCTTTTAATGCGGTTGTTATTCCGTAAAGCTATTTGGTGCTGATATCGCGTTGATGATCGTCAAACTCTTTACCGGTAGCATGATAATCCCTTATCAGCTTGGCCAATTGTTTTAATTCGAAATCGGTAAGGTCGGTACCGCCGGAATAATGATATCCCGGATCGGTGTTATCTAAAAAAATAGCACCCAAATATCCTTTATCAAAGGTTTTCGGACTATCTATATCCTTATATAGCTTGTAGGTTCCGTTGCTGTTTTCGTCAGTTTTATTAATATCTGCCGGATCGACCGCGATATTAATATGTTCTCCGTCTTCCTTGTTAATGCCGAATGTTACGCCGCTGGTTATCATAAAGAAAGGAACAGGCAGGTTGGATAAATGTTTGAAAGAAGACGAATTTGAAATATACACGAATTGAAGCGAATTTCACGAATTTGAAAAGTTTGCCAAATTTTAAGCTCTGTAGTAATAATTAGTTCGTCAACTTGAAAACCAATATTTGTGCTAATTCGCCTTAATTAGGGCAATTTGTGTTAATCTTCTTTAATAAAATTAAAAAGTTTGATATGTTTATAAAATTATTCAGATCGGTTATCACAGGGCAAAATAAGCAGGGTTTATTATAACTTTGTTAGGTGGGTGACATAAATAGCGGCGAATAATTTCAGGAAAATATTACTCAAAATTCAAACTATCAATGATAGCTTTTTTACGAAAAAATGCCGGCATCAAACTGGTAATCCCACTTTTGTTTTTATGGTATAGCGCAAACGCACAGGACGTAGCTAAATTTCCGTTGATACCTTATCCTGCAAAATTAACATCAGGCAAAGGTGCATTTGTTATAACCGCACGAACAACTGTGAGCGGGCCAGCATTTAAGAGCGAGGCTAAAGAACTCATGGCTTTTTTAGAAAAAGGGCTTGGACAAAAGTTAGCACAAGCTAAAAGCCAATCCGCAGCAGCTGTAAGCATTATTAAAAGTACCGATATAACAGCATCAGAAGGCTACCGGCTTACTATCAAGCCAAATCATGTTGAAATTTTAGCTAATTCTGGTGCAGGCGTCTTTCACGCAATCGAAACCATCCGTCAACTGTTGCCCGTATCAATAGAGAGGGGCATCACTGGTAAAAAGTTTGCTTTGCCGGTGTTAACCATCGAAGATGAACCTGCTTATGAGTGGCGTGGCATGCACCTGGATGTTTCGCGGCACTTTTTTTCTATCAGCTATCTTAAAAAGTTTATCGACAGGATGGCGCTTTACAAAATGAACAAGCTGCACCTGCACCTGACCGACGACCAGGGCTGGCGTATCGAAATAAAAAAATATCCCAAACTGACTGAAGAAGGGGCATGGCGTACATTCAACAACCAGGATTCGTCATGCATGAAACGTTCAAAGGACAATCCCGATTTTGTGATCGATAAGGAGCACATTATCCAGCGCGATGGTAAAACCCTTTACGGAGGTTTTTATACCCAGCAGGAAATGAAGGGCGTTGTAACCTACGCGGCTGCAAGGCATATTGATATTATCCCCGAGATTGATATGCCGGGCCATATGATGGCTGCCATTAGCTCATACCCGTTTTTAACCTGTAATGGCGAGAATAAATGGGGAACCCTGTTTACCAAGCCTATTTGTCCCTGTAACGAAACCACTTTTGAGTTTGCACAAAACGTATTTACCGAGATTATGGATATTTTTCCATCCAAATACATTCACATAGGCGGCGATGAGGTTGACCGTACCGATTGGGGTAAATCTGATGCCTGCAAGGCTTTGATGGAAAAGGAAGGCATAAAAGACCTCGCAGCCCTGCAAAGCTATTTTATTAACCGCATGGAGAAATTTTTTAACTCCAAAGGTCGCAAACTGATAGGATGGGATGAAATTATTGAAGGTGGTATAAGCCCCACAGCTATTGTAATGTACTGGCGCGGATGGGTGCCTAAAGCCCCGGTTGAGGCGGTTAAAAACGGCAATACCGTGATTATGACCCCCGGCGAGCCCTTATATTTTGATAACCAGCCCGACCAGTATGCTATTGACAGGGTATATCATTTTAACCCCATCCCCAAAGTACTTAATGCACAGGAGGCTAAATCAATTATTGGTGCCCAGGCTAACATCTGGACAGAACAGATCCCTTCCGAGCGCCGTGCCGATTATATGGTCATGCCCCGGATGACCGCCCTTGCCGAAATGCTTTGGACAAATCAGCCTGATAAATATAATTCATACCTGCAGCGCCTGGTACGCCAATATAGCAGGATGGATGCTCTGGGGATAAATTATCGCCTGCCGGATTTGCCAGGCCTGCTAAACGAGTATGTATTTACCGATGAAGGCAAATTAAGTATTGCATCGCCTTTGCCAACTTTAACCATCCGTTACACTACTGATGGAACCTTGCCTGGCTTAAAGTCAGCGGTATTGCCCACGCCATTAGTTATCAAAAAATCCGAATCGGTAAGGGTTGCAGCATTTACACCAAATGGCACCCGCGGCGATGTTTACAACCTGAATTATACTCAACAGCAAATGCTTGGTCCGGTTAAAATAGCGCCGCCCAAACCCGGCCTGGCCTGTACTTATTACAAAGCCTACTTTAAAGCAACAGCTTTTATGAAGGATGCTAAAGTTGATAGTACTTTTACTACCGATAAAATTGAGGTACCGGCAACTGTAAAAGCGCCATCATTTGGTATTACCTACAAAGGCTATATTGATGTTCCTGCCGATGGTATTTATAGCTTTTATTTAACCTGCGATGATGGAGGAGTATTAAAAATAGGCCCCAATATGGTTGTAAATAACGATGGAAACCATTCGGCCCAGGAACGCAGTGGGCAAGTAGCGTTA
This sequence comes from Mucilaginibacter sp. P4_C11, assembly GCF_056402115.1. Taxonomy (NCBI): domain Bacteria; kingdom Pseudomonadati; phylum Bacteroidota; class Sphingobacteriia; order Sphingobacteriales; family Sphingobacteriaceae; genus Mucilaginibacter; species Mucilaginibacter sp. P4_C11. Next base: position 74,745 of record NZ_JBFUIA010000021.1, read on the forward strand.
AAAATGGGTGCCCATCCTTTTCAACTCGATTTTATTGAGGGAGGAGGCGGATTTAAACTTGGCCTGAAGTATAGTGTTAATGGTTCGGCACCACAGGATGTACCGGCTGGTTGGTTTAAAAATTAAGATGTATTCATGAAAAAGGTTACAGGTATCATATTACTGTTGTTGGCTATCGGCCTAAAAGGATTTAGCCAAACGGCACCGAAGCCATACGGCCCATTACCAACAAAAGGACAGTTAAACTGGCAGGAAATGGGTATGTATTGCATTATCCATTATGGCGTTGATGTTTATACCGACAAGGAGTGGGGTTATGGAGATGAAGATCCTAAGCTCATTAACCCGTCGCAATTTAGCGCCATGCAAATTGTAGCGGCCGCCAAAGCCGGCGGTTTTAAAGGCGTTGTAGTGGTTGCCAAGCACCATGATGGTTTTTGCCTTTGGCCCACCAAAACAACCGAACATAACATATCCAAAAGCCCATACAAAAATGGAAAAGGTGATATTTTAAAAGAGTACCGCGAAGCTTGCAATAAATTAGGAATGCAACTGGGGGTATATTGCTCGCCCTGGGACAGGAATAACCCTAACTACGGTACGGATGAATATATCAAAATATACCGCGAGCAATTGCGCGAATTATATACCAACTATGGCCCGCTGTTTATATCATGGCATGATGGCGCCAACGGTGGCGATGGCTACTATGGCGGCAAGCGCGAGGTGAGGCATATCGACAGGTCCACCTACTATGGCTGGGATACCACCTGGGCTATTACCCGTAAACTGCAGCCTAACGCCGTTATTTTTGGTGATGTTGGCCCCGATGTACGCTGGGTTGGCAACGAGGAGGGCCATGCCGGCGAAACCTGCTGGGCCACCTATACGCCCCATGCCCCGGTAGAAGGCAAAAAGCCGGGCAACGGTTTTGTAAAAGACTACGAAGGCACTGAAGGTACCCGCAATGGCGATTTCTGGATGCCCGCAGAATGCGATGTATCATTACGGCCAGGTTGGTTTTATCACAAAACACAGGATGATGGCGTAAAATCGCCCTATACATTGCTCGATCTGTATTATAAAAGTGTAGGGCGCGGTGCCGCGCTTGATTTAGGCTTGTCGCCTGATCCGCGGGGGATTGTAAATGAGATAGACGTTAAATCGCTTACCCAATTTGGTAACCTGTTAAAACAAACCTTTGCGGTTAACCTGGCAAAAGGCGCTGCCGTTACGGCAAGCAACATACGTGGTGGCAATAAATTAAGCTTTGGCCCGCAGCTTTTGTTAGATAATGACAGGTATAGTTATTGGGCTACTGATGATAAAGTAACCACGCCCAGTTTAACTATCGACCTGCACACGCCAAAAACATTCAACGTTATCCGCTTACGCGAAAATATTAAGTTAGGCCAGCGGATAGAAGCTTTTGAGATTGATGCTTTTGTGAACGGCAAATGGCAGCAGATTGGCGCAGCCACCAGCATAGGCGGTAACAGGCTGATCCGCTTAACTCAAAACATTACGGCAAGTAAATTAAGGTTAAGCATAACAAAATCGCCTGTTGCCATTGCGCTTAGCGATTTTGGATTATTTAAGGAACCGGTGCATTTAACTGCTCCTAAAATTCTGCGGAATAAACAAGGCGAGGTTAGCATAACAACAGAAGCGCCGGTGAGTGCCATCAGGTATACTTTGAACGGGCAGGAACCAACCCTTGCGTCGCCGGTTTACAAGGAGCCGGTTTTATTGGTTAACGGCGGCATTGTTAAAGCACGTAGCTTTGAAGGCAAGGGGCAGAAAAGCGATGTTGCTTTTGCTTCATTTGGCTATGCCAAAGCAGATTGGAAAATAATTGACGCGACTGCTGCAAATGACGGTGGTAACCGGGCAGAAAATGCGATTGATGAGCACCCAGGTACGCTATACAGCACATTAATCAAGAGTGATGCAAAATTTCCGCAGCAAATATCCATTGATATGGGGGCAGCTCGCCAAATCAAAGCATTTGGATATTTACCAAGGCAGGATAAGCAACCCGATGGTATTGTTGACCGCTATACATTTTACACAAGCCTGGATGGTATGGAATGGGTGAAAGTTGCTTCGGGAGAGTTCTCGAATATTAAATCGAACCCGATTGAGCAGCCGGTTGTTTTAAGCAACCCGGTAAGCGCCAGGTATTTTAAATTTGAGGCTGAACATGTTATAGCGGGCAATGGCATTAGCGTTGCAGAATTAAGCGTTTATTAATAATCTATTATATAGCGGGGCTTATGTTTGAGCAAACCCGGCATACATTCTACACATTACAAATGAAAAAAACGACCCTCTTAGCCGGGATACTGGCAGTTTTAACAGTGACCGCATTTGGCCAGGCACCAAAAGCTAAAAAAACGACAGGTATTGCACCTGTGTCTTTTACCAAATACGTCGATCCTTATATCGGCACCGGTTTCCACGGGCACGTGTTTGTTGGGGCAAACGTTCCTTTTGGTGCTGTGCAATTAGGGCCAACTAACCTGTCCGAAGGGTGGGATTGGTGCTCGGGCTACCATATTTCCGATTCAACTATTATTGGGTTTCAGCATACACACCTAAGTGGTACCGGTATCGGCGATTTGGGCGATATATCTTTTATGCCAACCACCGGTGCCATCAAAACTTATAAAGGCAGTTTGAAAGATATGCAAGATGGCTATGTTTCCCTTTTTAGCCATAAAGACGAAGTTGTGAAGCCCGGATATTATAAGGTTAAGCTAAAACGCTACGATATCGGTGTCGAGCTTACAACCAGCACGAGGGTTGGGATGCACAAGTACACTTTCCCATCTTCAAAAGATGCCCACATTGTGATTGACTTACAGGAAGGTATTGGCTGGGACAGATCATATGAAACTTATATTAAGCAGGAAGATAAATACACCATCAGCGGTTACCGCTTTTCAAAGGGATGGGCGGCTGATCAGCGTATTTACTTTACCGCTGTTTTCTCAAAACCGATAGAAAAATTTGCCGTTTACGATAGTACAGCAAAAGCGGCTGGTACTAAGTTAAAAGGAGCAAAAGTTAAAGGCGTTATCAGCTTTACTACCTCAAAAGGCGAGGTTGTTTACGCTAAAGTTGGAATTTCGCCGGTAAGCTCGGCCAATGCCATGCTGAACATCAAAGCCGAAATACCAGGCTGGGATTTTGCAAAAGTTGTTACCCAGGCAGACCAGGCCTGGAATGCACAGTTGGGCAAAATCAACATTAAAGCAGATTCATTGTCGATATTAAAGAAATTCTACACCGCTTTTTACCACTCCATGGTAGCGCCATCTATATTTAATGATGTAAACGGCGAATATTGGGGTACCGATAAGAAGGTGCATAAAAACGTTGGTTTTAATAACGTAACCACATTTTCGTTATGGGATACTTACAGGTCTAACAACCCGCTGTCAACCATCATTCACCCGGAGCATACTAATGATATGATAAACTCAATGCTGGCTATTTATCAGCAGCAGGGTACATTGCCAACCTGGCATTTAATGGCTAATGAAACTAACTGTATGGTTGGTTATAGCGCAGTGCCTGTTGTAGCCGATGCGTTGCTGAAAGGATATAAAGGCTTTGATGCCAATCTGGCTTATGAAGCAATGAAAACCACGGCGATGCAGGATGCACGCGGTGTTAAATTTGTTAAAAAACTGGGTTTTATTCCTGCGGATAGCACTGCCGAATCTGTTTCGATGGGTTTAGAATATGCCATTGACGATTGGTGCCTTGCACAGGTTGCCAAGAAACTGGGCAAAGCAGCCGATTATGAATATTTTAGCAAACGCGGTAAATACTACAAAAACTACTACGATCCTAAAGCCGGGTTTATGCGTGGCCGTTTAGCCGACAATTCATGGCGCACACCTTACAGCCCGTTTATCTCAATTCATGAAACCGGCGACTTTACCGAAGGCAATGGCTGGGAATATACCTTCCTGGTGCCCCAGGATGTTGAAGGATTAATTAACTTGCTGGGTGGCAAAGATAAATTTAATATCAAGCTCGATTCGTTATTTATTGCCGAGGGGGATATGGGCAAATTTAAATCGCCAGATGTATCCGGTTTAATTGGCCAATATGCGCACGGTAACGAACCTGGGCACCCGATGGCCTATTACTACGATTACTCGGGCCAGCCATGGAAAACAGCTGCTAAGGTGCGTTATATCCTGGATGACTTTTACACCACTAAAACCGACGGTATTATTGGTAATGAAGATGTTGGCCAGATGTCGGCATGGTATGTACTATCGGCCCTTGGCTTTTACCCCGTTAACCCCGCAAATGGCCTTTACGTTTTTGGCAGCCCGGTAATCACCGAGGCAACGCTGAAACTACAGGGAAATAAAACATTTCACGTTGTAATAAAAAATAACGGGCCTAAAAATATGTATATCAACGCCATGAAACTAAATGGTGTAAACTATACCAAAACTTATTTTGCGCACGAAACCCTGATGGCCGGCGGCGAGCTGGAAATAACCATGGGCGATAAACCAGGTACTGTTTGGGGAGTTGGGGATGCCAATAAAGCGGTATCAGTGTTGAAGTAGAAGTAGTCATTGTCATATAATCACGTCGTTGCGAGGTACGAAGCAATCCCCGATAAGCAAAGCTAATTAGCATGTAGGGGATTGCTACGTACCTCGCAATGAAGTTTTTTTGTAAATTAACATTCTCTCTAATATTTCCCGCTTCCCGATAATATCATCGACGCCAGTTGTTCATCCCTCTCATAAATATCCTGGCGAAAATTCAGCTTGTTATCTCTATCGGTAAAAGCTGTGAAGTAGGCGATAAATACAGGCACTTTTTGCTTTAGTGTTATGGTTTGTTCTTTGCCCAGATGCATTGCCTTGTTAATCTTACCGGCAGTCCAGGTGGTATCATACTTTAGCAAAAAGGCGGCAAGCCTGGCGGGTTCGCCAACCCGGATGCAACCATGACTAAACGCCCTTGACGACTCGCCAAATAATGATCGCGATGGTGTATCATGCAAATAAATACTATAACTATTGGGGAATAAAAATTTCACAAGCCCTAACGAGTTCTCGGGCCCCGGTTTTTGTTTAACTACCGGCAAACCATTCTCGCGGCCTGTAATGATCATGTTGTGCTTGCTGATATAATTGGAGTTTTTTCGCATTTCGGGTAAAACTTCGTTCCGTACAATGCTTTCGGGTACATTCCAGTACGGGCTAAACACCACATATTGCATCTGACCATAAAATATAACCGTTTGATGCACCTTTTGCCCTACAACCACATTGCAACTCCACAACAAACTATCAGCATGATAAACGTGCAACTTAAATTCGGGGATATTTACTGCCAGGTAATCGCTGTTTAAACTAATTGGCAGCCAGCGGCATCGTTCCATGTTCACAATAATTTGCCTGATGCGTTTTTTTAAGGGTACGTTCATCTCTGCAAGTGTTCCTGGTCCCGGCAAACCATCGACAGTTAAGCCATGCCTTAGCTGAAACTGGTTTATAGCCTGTTGTAAAGCATCATCAAAAACATTGTTTAACGTGTCGCCTTTAAAATCTCCCAATTTAAAAAGCCGTGCTCGTATCAATGGGATTACAACCGATGAGTCGCCTGGTTTTATGCCTTTGGCCGGTGGTATCGTTGTCCATTTTTCTTTCGTGTCTAAAACCCGGTATTTGGCGAGGTAGTTTTTTAATAAATCGTACTGCCTGTAAACGGGTTCTGACAATGTACTGCTGCCTTTGCCCGTTTGCTTCAGCAAAGTATCCAGGTAATCATTATAGGAGATTTTTTTGCGCGGTAAAAACCAGTTTACACCTTTACTGGTAGATTCGCTCATGCCCTGGAAAGCCAGTTTTGAAAACACAAAATACTGGGCCGTCAGCATTAACTCTGTTTCGATATTGGGTTTCGTTATTTTACTATTAGGCGCAAATATCAATGAGTCTAAAACTTTGGGGTAGGGAATGGCTTTGTAAATTCCCTCATTTTGTAAATTTCCTACTCTGTCTGCCAGGTTTCCGGCTTGTTCAATCAACTTTCCTTTATTGTACCAGGCGTAAGCAAACTTGCGCTTGCTGTAAAACAGGCTGATATCCTTAACATATGGTTCAAATGCAGGGTGGGTTTTAACAAAAGTAACAAGCAGTGTGCTATCAAAAACGGCCTCGGTTTGATCGCTGAAACTGCCGGGGATTGTTTTGCTCCATTCCTTAGCGGCCTTTTTCTTCAGTGAGTCGGCCGAAGACTGCTGACTTGGCCTTGCGCCATGATTGCAGCCTAATGGTATGTATATGAGTGGGATAAGTATTACGGAAATGTATTTGCAAATGCCTTTTAACATGTATATTTTTATTGGTAAGTTAAGCAACTAAAAGAAGAATAAAAATATTTATAAAAATGTATACTAATTACATAGACTTTATAGTATATTTGTTTCATTAATTCAAAGGCATGTTAAGCAACACAATAAAATGCAAATCAAATAACTTTTTAAATCGCCACGATTTAAGAGGACTAATGTATATGTGTTGCTGCTGTTGAGTTTCTCTCCATTAAAACCACAGATCCTCCCAAAAGTTTACTGACCTTGTTATTTAATATATTTTATGAACGCTTACCCGACAAATTATTTAAACAGACCATTTTTTAATAGTGCGTTGCATTACAGGCAGATCATTTATGGCTTATGCCGTTGTTGAAGGTAATCCATCTCTCATCTGCTCAAATGAACGTAATTTAAATACCATTAATAACATTACAAAAAATGTCAACTGCCAATAATAAATACCCGTTTTTCGATCTTTCAGAAATTGTTCCAGATAATGATATTGCTTTTAAACCTTACCGCGCTTTGCAACCTGTAAAAGCAGGTAATTATATTCCTGACTTAAAGTTTTCCAATGATTACACCCGTTGGCAATCGTTTTTCAACGGTGCACAAACCCATGGGCCAATAGCTTTAAGGCAACTGGCTAAAAAACCATTAGTTATCGCATTCTACTCGCATCACTGGAAAGAGGAAGGCTTTGAGTTGTTACAGCAACTAAACAATATCCAGCAGGAAATAAGGGCTAATGGGGGAAGTTTATTAGTTATCAGCGATGAACGTACCGACGAGCTGGCAAAACAAGCCTGGGAAAATAGCTTTACCCTTAACTTTTATCACGATGAGGAGAACAACATAGCCCAAACATTCAGGATTTATTCTGACAACGACCCGGTTTGGAACCGTTTTTCGGGCATTGATGTTAATGTGCCCTTACTGGCCACCTATATCATCGATGCCAATAAGCAGGTGATTTACAACCATATTGACCTTGACTTTTTAGGAACTTTCAATGGTGAGGCTATCATTACATCGGTTTACGAATCATCGTTGATAGCTAACAGCAGGAAATCAGCCTGATAATTTTAAAACGAGGTTTATTCACAAAAACTTAAAATTATGTCAAACGCAATTGATGAGCTTCAGCAAGTTAAAAGCAAAGTACACCGGCAGGTACTAAAAGCTAACGATGAATATGTAAAACATTTTGGCGATAAGGGTAACCTTACCATACCGCCGGCACGCCAGTTTGCCATTTTAACCTGTATGGATGCCCGCCTTGATCCTGCTAAATACGCAGGCCTTGCCGAGGGTGATGCGCATGTAATCCGCAATGCAGGCGGCCGGGCAAGCGATGATGCTATCCGCTCATTGGTGATATCGCATAAATTATTGGGCACCAAAGAATGGTTTGTAATACACCATACCGATTGCGGTATGGGCTTGTTTACCGACGATATCATTCGCGGGTTACTCTCCAAAAGCCTGAATACCGCCACTATCGACGAAAACGGCTGGCGCAATACTGATGAAAACGGCGGGTCTGACGAGGCCAATCATATCGCATTTCTCACCTTTAAAAATCTTGAAGCAAGCGTTATTGAAGATGTGGAACGAATAAGGCATCATCCATTAGTAGCCGGTAACATTCCCATTTACGGTTATATATATGATGTGCGGTCGGGCAAATTGATTGAGGTGCCCCAGGCCACGCACGCAGGCGAGGTTTTAAACTAAACAATGTCGGCTTAAAATAGTTAATTTGGATATCTTAGGGGTATTAACACCTCTTTGCACCATACATGAAGCTTGAAAAGCGCGATTACGATGCGATAATAGTAGGATCGGGACCAAACGGACTGGCGGCAGCAATTTTATTACAGCAAAACGGTCTTTCCGTTTTATTACTTGAAGGTAAAAGTGAAATAGGAGGAGGGCTGCGCACTGCCGAACTTACCCTGCCCGGCTTTAAACACGATATCTGTTCGGCCATCCATCCACTGGCGGTTGCATCGCCTTTTTTTGAAACATTGCCGCTTGCCCTGCATGGCCTTGAATATATATTTCCAGAGATAGCAGCCGCCCATCCTTTTGATGATGGAACGGCTGCTGTTTTGCTTAAATCGGTAACGGAAACCGCCAGGTTACTTGGTGAGGATGAACAGGCTTACCTTGATTTAATGCAACCCGTGGTAAAAAACTGGCCGCTAATAGCAGCAGATGTTTTAGGCCCGCTGCCTTATCCGAAGCATCCATTGTTGCTGGCACAATTCGGCCTGCCCGCCATAATGCCCTCTACCAGGTTAGTAAAAAAGTTTAAAACCAAAGAGGCAAAAGGTCTATTAGCAGGGATGGCGGCACATTCTATGCAGCCTTTAAGCAATATCGCCACATCGGCCATTGCATTGGTATTGATGGCGCAGGGGCATTTAAAAGGATGGCCGGTGCCCAAAGGCGGATCGGAGCAAATAGCGAAGGCTTTGGCATCGTATTTTGTATCAATTGGCGGCGAAATTAAGACGGGTTCTTATGTAGAATCATTAAACCAACTGCCCTCGTCTCATGCTGTTTTATTCGATATTACGCCAAAACAGCTATTAAAAATTGCCGGGCATAAATTTTCGCCCTTATACAAATGGCAATTGGAACGCTATCGTTACGGGGCCGGGGTATTTAAGGTAGATTGGGCTTTGGATGCCCCGGTGCCCTTTAAGGCCGAAGCTGTAAAACAGGCAGGCACAGTGCACATTGGCAACACGTTTGAAGAAATAGCCTTAGGAGAGCAACTGATTTGGAAAGGTAAACATCTGGATAAACCCTACGTGCTTTTGGCCCAGCAAAGCATCTTCGACTCATCGCGGGCGCCGGCAGGCAAACATACGGCATGGGCGTATTGTCATGTACCGAATGGCTCAAATAAAGATATGACCGGTATTATAGAACAGCAGGTTGAACGCTTTGCGCCTGGTTTTAGGGATACTATTTTGGCTAAACATACTTTTAACACGGCTCAGTTGGAAGAATACAATCCCAATTACATTGGTGGCGACATCAATGGCGGGGTGATAGATATAGGTCAGTTATTTACGCGGCCGGTGTTAAGGGCTTCGCCTTATAAAACCACCGCCAAAGGGTTGTATATTTGTTCATCATCCACACCGCCGGGTGGAGGGGTGCATGGTATGTGCGGGTATCATGCGGCAAAAAAAGCGTTGAAAGATATATGGGGGAGAAGCCCCACCCAAACCCTCCCCTAAAGGGGAGGGCTTAAGAAGGTTTTACTACTATTAATAAAGGGATTTTTTAAAGTCTCCCCTTCAGGGGAGATTTAGAGGGGCTGTAACTCTAGTGTCACTACCGATTTTGCGGGTAGTGTAACCACCAGTTTATCACCATCCTTTTTAGCGCCGGTAAAGCTTACCAGGTGCAGCTTGTTTGGATTTGCAAACGTATTAATATCGGTAATGTTGGCCGATGTTAACACCTGGCCTTTAACGGCGCTCCATTTTACGTCTTTTAATTCGGTAGTAATTGTGATGGCATTGTGCATATCAAGGTTAACCAATGATATATGCACTTTTCCTGAACTATCCTGTGATGCTGATGCATTTATTGCCTGGATTTTTTTGCCATCAACCTCGTAGTTCGGTGCGTCCAGTTTAATAGGGAGGTATTTGGCATCCTGGTGCACTTTGTACATATCAAAAATATGATAGGTAGGGGTAAGCACCATTTTTTCTTTGTCTGTTAAAATAAGTGATTGTAATACATTAACAGTTTGCGCCAAAGCTGCCATGCGCACACGGTCACTGTGGTTATTGAAAATATTAAGTGTTGTTCCCGCAATTAATGCATCGCGCAGGCTGTTTTGCTGGTATAAAAAGCCAGGGTTGGTACCTGGTTCTACATCTGTCCAAACACCCCATTCGTCAACTACCAATGCTACTTTTTTTCCGGGATCGTATTTATCCATAATGGCCGAGTGTTTAGTAACCAGCTCTTCCATTTTAAGGCAGTTAACCATTGTGTTAAAGTATTCCTTCTCGCTGAATTCAGTAGCCGAGCCTTTTTTACCCCAGTTACCGGTAGGGATGGTATAATAATGCATTGATAGGCCCGACATCATCCAGTTTGGTATGTTTTTCATACAAACCTCTGTCCAGTTATAATCGTCTGAATTTGGCCCGCTGGCTATTTTTTTGAGATGCGCACCAGGGTAATCTTTAGCGAAGGAAGCGTAACGTTTAAAAAGGTCGGCATAATATTCTGGTGTCATGTTACCGCCGCAGCCCCAGCTTTCGTTACCAACGCCCCAAATGGTTACCTTATATGGCGCCGGATGGCCGTTTTTTATGCGTTCTTTAACCACAGTGCTGGTACTGTTTGAGTTAAGGTACTCAATCCATTTCGACATTTCTTCTACAGTTCCGCTGCCAACATTACCGGCTACGTAAGGCTCGCATTTCAATAATTCGCAAAGCTCCAAAAACTCATGCGTACCAAAGCTGTTATCTTCGGTAGTGCCGCCCCAGTTGGTGTTTACCATCCGGGGGCGCAATGCAGAGGGGCCAATGCCATCGCGCCAATGGTATTCATCGGCAAAACATCCGCCCGGCCAGCGCAGGTTAGGTATTTTTATCTTCTTTAATGCTTCTACCACATCCAGCCTAATCCTGTCCTGTTTTTTAACCGGCAGGTTTTTATCAACCCAAAAACCACCATAAATGCCATGGCCCAAATGCTCGGCAAATTGCCCGTAAATGTGCTTGCTGATGGTTGTTTTTGAATCGGTACTGATACTAAGCGTTCCGGTTTGGCTGTAACCGGATGCCGAAATTAAACACAAGGCGGCAGCGCCAAGTGATGAGAGCAAATTTCTTTTCATGGAATAACAGGTTTATGCTGTAAAGAAAAGAAAAAATAATTAATAAGTGTTGTTTTAACAATAAAAATTATTGATGAATGGTGAGTTGAGCGTAACGAATTGTTTTGTTTTCAATACTATAGTACGGTGAGCCCGTATATATAGATATAGGCTTTTGTTTGAATTTCACTTAGAAATTCTTTTGTCTTGATTCTTGACTCTATTTCGCTTCTTTCTGCAAAAACTCATTAAACTTATCGCTGTCGTAATCGGCTGCGCCCGTGTGTTTGTATTTTAGCTTGCCGTCCTTACCAAATATTAGCGTTGTTGGTATGGTACCATCCAGTAAAGTATCCGGAAATTTATTAACCGATGTATATAATGGCAGGCTGTAATGATGGTTTTTGAAGTACGTAGCCGACTTTAGCAGGTCGTTATCGGTATCAACCATCACAAAAACAATATTGGCGTTATTTTTAAACTTCATGAAAAGCTTATTAACTGATGGCATTTCGGCAAGGCAGGGTGGACACCAGGTGGCCCAATAATTCACAAATACCACTTTGTTTTTCAGGCCGGATATAGATATAATATTTCCTGATGTATCCCGGTAACTATAGTCGGGTAGCCTAACAAGCTCTTTATGGTTACGGGCATAATCATCAGGATCTGGCTTAAAAGCACCAACTGCCATCAGCCCACGTATGAGTTCGACTTTGGCGCTAGGGTTTAGCCAGGTAATTACAACCAATACCATGAGCACTACAAATATGATATTTGATGCCGAAAAGTGTTTTCTATTTATCATTTCATAAATTTAATCGGTGTAAGGGATGAAGCAAGGTAACTAATTGAGAACATTTTACAGTTAATACCGAGTTTAAAAATCGCGAGATTTTACAACTCGCCAGGGGCTATTTTGTTGTAATAAGTAATTATTATCAACTAACCAATTGATTTATCAATGCGTGTTTAAAACCTTGCGGGCTGCAATTTTTAAATTTATTTGTTTTAATAATATTGTAACAATATATTTACCGGTAATTATTACCCTAATAGTTAATCTGGAAAAGTGAAAAGGTTTATTGCAATACTATTACTTAACGTGCATCTGTTCAATTTGGGCGGATACCAGTTTGTATTTCAGTATTTCATACATCAATCCGAGGTACAGATAGTGAAAGAGATTTACGAAAACAAGATTGACGCTACCAAACTTGTCGAAATCAAAATTCCCGTTCACCTTCCCGGCATAAAAAAATGGGATCATTATGTTAGGGATAACGGCCAGTTACAGCTAAAAGGTGTTTATTATAATTATTTAAGATACAAAATGTCGCCTGATACCATGTCGTTCATTTGTATCGCCAATAGCGTTAAAACCCGCCTGGTATCTGCCAATCTGGTTATTGCTAAAGAAATCAATGACGTACCGCTCAGCAAAAAAGGTCACGATTCGCTTAAAAAGTCGGGCACAGGGAACGATTATAGTTTCCAGGTAATAGACTATCAGTTTGTTGCCTTTTCAACACTGCTTAAAGCCGTTGCAAGCCCTATAGCCTACCATGTTAACGATCCCTACATTGAATCGCCCGGCAAACCGCCGAATTTTATCTGCTAATTATAGCTTATACATTATGATGTTGAATTGTTCTTTATCAAAAAAAAGATAAGTACAGTTTGGTTATCCATTTGATAACTTTTAATAGTGCCCGTGGTGCTGTAAAAGTAATATTTGGTAACACATATTATGAGCTTCCCTGCTTTATGCTGAATTAATATTTAACGCCCCGTATTGTGCTTTAAATCATTTTCTATCAGTTAGTTTATTATTAAATTTTTATTGAATTTCCTTACTTAAATAGAATGAAACATTCATTGCTGTATTTTTACAGATGCTGTATTGTTTTGGCTGTCTGCCTTACTTTAACTAAACATGTACAAGCCCAAACCGATGCCGACGCGCTGATGATTCCCAAAAACTACGTTTGCGCTGCAGGTGTTTATACACACAGCCAGTGGGATCATTATTGGGAAGGTACTTTTAAACGCGATGCGCCAAACATGGGTACTGTAAGTTCGAATGCTTATATGCTCGGCTTTGTTTATGGCCTTTCAAACAAAATCAATGTATCAGTTGCACTGCCTTATGTTAGCACGAATGCATCAGCGGGCACTTTACGCGGCGAACATAATTTACAGGACGTAAGTGCGTATGTAAAATGGCTGGCTGTTAAACATGAGATAGGTAAAGGATCTTTGAGTTTACATGCTATCCTTTCGGGCTCGATACCTGCAAGTAACTACGAGGCTGATTTTTTACCATTGTCTATTGGTTTGCACAGTAAAAACGTTGCTTTACGTGGTTTGCTCAATTACCAGGTGAGCCAGTTTTTTGTGGCTGGTGCCTATCAGTATGTGCACAGGAGCAATATCACTATCGATAGAAACTCGTATTACACTACCGAAATGCATTACACCAACGAGGTGCAAATGCCTGATGTTTCTAATTATTTAATCAGCGCCGGTTTCCGGAGCCTTCAATTTAATGCCGAGGCTACTTTTACACAGGTTGATACACATGGTGGCTTTGATATCAGGAAAAACGATAATCCTTTCCCAAGTAATAAAATGAATTCGCAGATTGCGGGCCTCATCCTTAAATACACATTTACCAAGATACCTGGGTTAGAACTTACAGCAGGCGGCAATTATGTATTGAAAGGCAGAAATGTTGGTCAGTCGCGCAGTTTCTACGGTGGTATTTACTATATTTTTAACACCAGGAAAGAGAAATAATTTTTAATAATATAAAAGAGAATCTGATGAAAAAATCATTACTTTATATAATACCATCAATGTTTATAGGTGTAGCTATATTTAGCGCATCCTGTAAAAAAGACATTGTAGACCGCACTCAACAATACCCCGCACTTGCGCCCGCTAATATTGATCTTAATGCCGATACCTGGAAACCTGTGCTGGTTAAAGATTTTAGCACACTTACTGTAGCTGCACCTGATGCAGTTACATCACCTGCTTACCTGGCAGATATTAACGAAATTAAGGCAGCGCAACGTAATTTAACGGACGACCAAAAAGCATCTATCAAATACTGGAGCGCAGGCGCTGTTTTAAGGTGGAACGAGATTATGCGCGAGTTGGTGGCCAAACATAACGTTGCACCATATCAAAATGCAGATGGTACCTATCCTGCGCCAAACTCGGCCAACCCCTTTAATTATCCCGAATTTCCGTTCTCGAACCCACCATATGCCGCACGTGCCTATGCTTACGTAAGCGCAGCTCAGTATGATGCTTTGTTGGCTGCATGGCACTTTAAAAATACCTATAAACGTACGGCCCCATACAAAAATGATGCGGCTGTACAAGCCCTGGTGCCGGTTTCCGAGTTGCCATCGTACCCAAGTGAGGATGCCGTTGTTGCCGGTACCACGGTCGAGTTGATGAAATTATTGTTCCCTACCGAATTGGCTTATATCAACCAAAAAGCGCAGGAAGAAAAAGAATACCGCATAATGGCAGGTGCTAATACACGTGGCGAAATCACAGCAGGCGAATCATTAGGAAAGCAGGTTGCGGCCTTGTTTGCGACCCGCGCCCGTGGAGACCGTGCAGGTAAAGCAATTGGTACCCCGGCTGTTTGGGCAACTTTACAAAGCACAGCATTTGAATCAGGAAAGTTTTGGGTGAGTTTAGAAACACCTAAAAGGCCGCCAATGTTACCTTTATTTTCAAAAGTGCTCCCGTTTTTGTTTGATACATTAACTGTTGTTTCATTGCGCCCGGCCCCACCTTATTTATCTACTTCAGCCGAATTTAAGAAAGAAGTTGATGAAGTATTATCGATGAGCAAAGACCATAGCCGCGCACATGAAGAGCAAGTTGCTTTTTGGGCCGATGGGATTGCAACTTATACGCCGGCCGGCCATTGGAATGCTATTGCTGCCGATGAGTTTGTGAAACAAAATTATAGCGAAGTACGCTGGGCCCGTAACTTTGCCTTACTAAATATGGCCGAGATGGATGCAGCTATAGTTTGCTGGGATACAAAATATTTTTACTTTAACCAACGCCCATCGCAGGTTGATCCGCTGATTAAAACGCTAACAGGTGTGCCAAATTTCCCGGCTTATACATCGGGGCACTCTAACTTTAGCGGCGCAGCTGCCACTGTATTAACTTATTTATTACCTGATAGGGGATCTAAGTTTACAGATTTGGCCCAGGCAGCTGCCATGTCGAGGTTGTATGGCGGTATCCACTTCCGCAGCGACTGTGAAGTTGGTTTGGTAACCGGCAAAGCAGTAGGTCAATTCGCGGTTAACAGGGGTAAGGCAGACGGAGCAGGATTATAACGAGTAGGGAGAGTTTAAGATACAATAAAATGTCGCGTTTAATTTCAGATAAAAATATATACTACACGCTCAGATTTGCATCAGCAATGTGTTTTATAGGTCATGGTGCTTTTGGCATCATCACCAAACAAATATGGTGTAACTATTTTGCAGTAGTTGGTATTGGGCACGATATGTCGTACACGTTGATGCCATATGTGGGCATGATGGATATTGTGTTTGGTTTGTCGTTATTGGTATATCCAATACGTGCGGTAGCAGGCTGGCTGGTAGTGTGGGGGATAATAACAGCCTCCATGCGTCCTTTATCGGGTGAGCCTTTTGCCGAGTTTATTGAACGCGCAGGTAATTTTGGTGCTCCCTTCGTGCTGTTACTATTGCAGGGTGGTTTTAAAATGCCGCTAAAAAAATGGTTCGGCCGGATGAATGACGACGTAAACCTTGATGCACATACCTTAAAAAATGTTTTAACTTGTTTAAGGCTGTTCGCGTTCCTGCTGCTGTTGGGCCATGGTTGGTTAAACCTTATCCAAAAGCAAGGTTTAATTAACCAATACCATGCTTTAGGTTTTAAAGACCCGGGTAAAACTGCGCTAATAGTTGGCATGTTTGAAGTTTTAGCAGCGTTTTCTGTACTAATACGCCCTTTTGCAAATGTTCTGCTGGTGTTTATCATCTGGAAAATAACAAGCGAACTATTTTATCCTAAATACGAAATATTTGAATGGGTTGAGCGCGGCGGCAGCTATGGGGTATTGTTATCCCTATGGTTTGCCGTCAAGCGGTCGCCTACTGGTTTTTTATCATGGTCTTTTAAAAAATCGTCGCATTTACAAACAAATTAATTAACCTAATACCCTGTAAAAAGCAGGTTTTAGCTGGGTTTTATCACCCGGCCTTAATATTCAATTATCTAAACAATAATAAAAACTAAAAAAACTATGAAAGTAATTTTAAAATTGAGCTGTGTAGTCGTATTATTTGCACTTTTTACCACGACAAAAGTAAACGCCCAGGGCTGTGTTGCCATCAGGAGTACAGGTGGTTTGTGCGCGATGGACGAACATCCGGATAGTGCCAGCGCTGCTGCGGGAAGCTGGTTGTTGAATAGCAATAGCCGTTATTTCAGATCGTACAAACATTTTGTTGGTACAGCCGAACAAAAACAACGTATAGCTTTAGGTACCAATGTTATTAACCATTCCTACACCAATGACATAACGCTAACCCGTATTTTTAACAACCGCTGGTCGTTTGCGGTGGATGTACCCATTGTGGATAACAGTCGTTCATCATTATATGAGCATGGCGGTAAAGAACGCTTAAACACACACTCCTTTGGTTTGGGCGATGTTAGGTTAACTGCTTATGCCTGGTTATTAAATCCGGCTAAAGCCCGTAAGGGAAATATACAGGTAGGCTTAGGCTTAAAACTGGCTACCGGCGCTTATAACTACCAGGATTATTTTTACCACCAGGGCACAACCGATGCTAAAGTACTTGGCCCGGTTGATCAATCAATCCAGCTGGGTGATGGCGGTACAGGTATCACAACCGAAATTAATGCCTATTACAATTTTACACACAAATTTGGAGTATATGGTGGCTTTTATTACCTGGTAAGCCCACGCGAGCAAAATGGTGTGTCAACAGCCCGCGGTGGTACTGCAAGTGCCAAAGCTATTGCTAACGGCAGCGATATTATGAGTGTGCCAGACCAGGTTATGCTTAGGGCCGGTGCAAGTTATGGAACAGGTAAATTTGATTTTTCGGCAGGCGCACGTTATGAGTGCTTACCAGTGCATGATCTTGTAGGTGGCAGTAACGGTTTCAGAAGGCCTGGTAATATCCTTTCGGCCGAGCCTGGGGTTACATTCCGTTTAAAAACACTTTCTATTTATGCATTTGTGCCTGTTGCACTGCGCCGTGAACGTACACAAAGTGTTCCTGATAAAATCTCAACCGGTCTTACCGGAACATACACACAAGGCGATGCGGCATTTGCCGACTACGCTGTTAATATTGGAATTACGTACAGATTTAAATAAAGTTGATTCAATGGTTTAAGTAAAAGCCGGGCTTGAGATCCCCGGCTTTTTTTGTTTTTATAGCAAACACTTTTACATTATGCTTCTTCTTTTTATCGTTTTTAATTCACTAGTTACCATATCGTAAGTTTTTAAAATATTTAAATATGTTTGTGCAACTTTGTCAATAGTATTTATAGATTTGAAAATACTATAGTTTTACAACATGAACACTCCCGAAGAAAATTTTGCAGCGTTGGGTTTAAACCTGCCACCTGCACCAAAGCCGCTTGGCGTTTATAAACCATGTTTAGTTGATGGAAAATACCTTTACCTTTCTGGCCACGGAACAGTACAGGATGATGGTACCCTGATTATCGGCCGTATTGGAGATACTATTAATATGGAAGATGGGAAGCTTGCTGCCCGTCAGGTTGGATTAGCTATGCTTGCCACTATAAAAGCAAACATAGGCAGTTTTGACAAAGTAAAAAGGGTAATAAAAGTATTGGGTATGGTTAACTGCACTCCCGAATTTGAAAAGCATCCCTTCATCATTAACGGAGCCAGCGAACTTTTTGCCAAAATTTGGGGCGAAGAAAATGGCATTGGTGTGCGTAGCGCGGTAGGCATGGGATCGTTACCCGATAATATTCCTGTTGAAATTGAGGCTTTGTTTGAACTGATTTGATTTTAGTATCAAGTAGTTAGTATCAAGTATCAAGACCTTAGCAAGGGGAATTCTGAAAATTCTTTAATTCGTTTAATTCCGGTTCAGACAAAATATGGATCAACATTGGTTCACGATAGATAATATTGATAAGCTGGATACTCCGGCTTTGGTTGTTTATCCCGATAGGGTACAGGCCAACATCAATTTGCTTAAAACCATGATTGATGATGTTGCACGGTTGCGCCCGCATATTAAAACCTACAAAAACAAACAGGTTACACAGCTATTGCTTGAAGCCGGGATTAACAAGTTCAAGTGCGCTACTATTGCCGAAGCGGAGTTGCTTGGTATGTGTAAAGCTCCGGATGTTTTGCTGGCTTATCAGCCTGTTGGCCCCAAGCTGGCTAGGTTTATTAAACTAATTCACGCTTACCCACAAACACGGTTTTCGTGTTTGGTTGATAACGATACGGCAGCTAAAGAGATTTCGGATGCTGCCGTGGCTGGTAAAACTACCTTTGATGTTTATCTCGACTTAAATGTTGGCATGAACCGTACAGGTATTGCGCCCGGTTTTGATGCATTGCAATTGTATATGGATTGCGCCGTATTGCCCGGGATTACGCCGGTTGGCTTGCATGCCTATGACGGCCACATTCACGATGTTGATGTGACAAAACGAAAAGAGCGCTGCGACGCCGGTTTTACACCTGTATTAAAGCTGCAACAGGATCTGAAAGCAAAAGATTATCCCGAACCGGTGATTATTGCCGGTGGCTCGCCGACCTTTACCATCCATTCAAAAAGACCTGTTGTAGAATGCAGCCCGGGTACTTTTGTTTATTGGGACAGGGGCTATAAATTGAACATACCAGAGCAGGCCTTTTTGCCGGCAGTATTGGTAGTTACACGGGTGGTATCGTTGCCCGATGCAACCAAACTTTGCCTAGATGTTGGGCATAAATCTATTTCGGCCGAAAATGAACTGAGCAAGCGAATTTACTTTTTGAATGCGCCCCAACTGGTGCCCGTTGGGCAAAGCGAAGAGCATTTGGTTGTTGATGCTGGCAAGGGCCATAGCTATAAGGTAGGCGACGTGCTTTATGGCATCCCACATCATGTATGCCCAACAGTGGCCTTATACGAACGCGTTTATACCATCGAAAATAATACACTTAGCGGCGAGTGGCTTAACCTGGCCCGCGACCGTAAAATAACCATCTGATACCCAAAAATATGTTTGTAATTGATGCCCATTTAGATCTGAGCATGAACGCGCTGGAGTGGAACCGCGACCTTACCCGCCCGCTGGCCGAATTAAACCAGCGTGAAGCAGGGCTTACAGACAAACCCGACCGTGCCAAAGCCGTTGTTACGCTACCGGAATTACGTAAAGGCAATATTGGTTTGGTGGTGGCTACACAAATTGGCCGTTACGTGGCGCCTGGCAACCCATTGCCCGGCTGGCACTCACCCGAACAGGCCTGGGCGCAAACACAAGGGCAGGTGGCCTGGTACAAAGCCATGGAAGATGCCGGCGAGATGGTGCAGGTAAACGATTTAGCATCTTTAGAAAAAAATCTTGCTTATTGGAACGATGGGGCACCCATGGCCGATAAAGCTATTGGGTATATACTGAGTTTGGAAGGCGCGGATTCTATTATAACCGTACAACACCTGGAACGCGCCTACAACTATGGACTGCGGGCTGTAGGCCCGGCACATTATGGCCCGGGCAGGTATGCGCAAGGCACAGATGCCACCGGCTACATGGGCCCCAAAGGGCATGAACTGCTCAAAGAAATGGAGCGCCTGAATATCATACTGGATGCAACGCATTTGTGCGATGATAGTTTTTGGGAGGCGCTTGATCATTTTAACGGCCACGTTTGGGCCAGCCATAACAACTGTCGTGCACTGGTGAACCACAACAGGCAGTACAGCGATGAGATGATTAAAGCGTTGGTTGATCGCGGGGCGGTAATTGGTGCTGCATTGGATGCCTGGATGATGGTGCCGGGATGGGTGAGGGGCGTATCAACCCCCAAAGGGATGAATTGCAATATGGAGGTGATGATAGATCATATCGATCATATTTGCCAGATAGCCGGTAACGCCCTGCACGTTGGCATGGGCACCGATCTTGATGGCGCCTTTGGCCGCGAACAATGCCCATATGACCTGGAGACAATAGCCGATTTACAAAAAGTGCCGGATATGTTAAAAAAACGAGGTTATACCGATGTTGATATTGAAAACATGATGCACGGTAACTGGTTAAGGTTTTTGAGGAAGGCCTGGGGATAGAATTTGAATAACCATGTTGTTAAATGTTTTTATTAGTTTCTGGAGTAAAAGGCCCGGAAACATTTTACTCAAATCTTGATTCTTCTTTTTCACCCTCGTGTAAAACATGTCCTATAATTCTGTTAATTATTGCAAATAAGCCTACTTTGCATTAATGAATGCAGAACAAGCAAGATTAAAGGATGCAACCTGGAAAAAGTGGGGGCCCTACGTAAGCGACCGCCAATGGGGTACCGTTAGGGAAGATTATAGCGCCAATGGCGATGCCTGGAATTACATAACCCATGATATGGCCCGCAGCAAAGCTTACCGTTGGGGCGAGGAAGGCATAGCCGGCATTTGCGACCGCCAGCAAAATCTTTGTTTTGCCTTGGCCCTTTGGAATAAAAAAGATCCCATCATCAAGGAACGTTACTTCGGCCTCAGTAATCCCGAGGGAAACCACGGCGAAGATGTAAAAGAATTATACTATTACCTGGATAGCACGCCAACCCACTCGTACATGAAAACTTTGTACAAGTACCCGCAAACCGAGTTTCCCTACGCCTGGCTGGTTAACGAAAGCAAGCGCCGCACCCGCAACGATCCCGAGTTTGAGCTGATGGATACCGGCATTTTTGACAAGGACGAATACTTCGATGTTTTTACAGAATATGCCAAGAACGCCCAGGATGATATCCTTATAAAAATTACCATACACAACAGGGGCGATGTGGATGCTCCCTTAAATGTAATGCCTACGCTGTGGTTCCGTAATACCTGGAGTTGGGGCTATGATCCTTACAAACCAGCCCTTACCGCTAATGGTAATGGCGTAACAGGCATTTTTCATAAAGATCTTGGCCAGCTTTGGCTGCATGCCGAGGGAAACCCGCAAGTTTTGTTTTGCGATAACGAAACAAATGGCAGCAAACTGTACAATTATGATGATGGGCTTAAATACCATAAAGATGGCATCAATGACTACATTGTTCACGGCGCCGATACGCTAAATCCTAAAAATACCGGCACTAAAGCTGCTGTCAATTATGATATCACTATACGCGCTAAACAAAGTATTAGCTTTAGGTTAAGGTTATCGCCCGATGCCAATTATGGCTTCGAGGATTTTGACCACATATTTGATGTTCGTTTAACGGAGGCTAACGAGTTTTACAATGATACCTATAGTAATAAAGATGATGCCGATAGGTGCATGATACAACGCCAGGCTTTTGCCGGAATGCTGTGGAACAAGCAGTTTTATTATTCAGATATCCGCCAGTGGCGGCATGGCGATCCGTCGCAGCCAAAGCCGCCCGCGCAACGGAAAACAGCACGCAACAGTAAATGGAAGCACCTGAACACTAAGGATGTTATTTCGATGCCCGATAAGTGGGAATACCCTTGGTTTGCCGCTTGGGATCTTGCTTTTCACTGCCTGCCGCTGGCAACGGTTGACATGGCCTTCGCCAAAAATCAACTCATATTGCTTACCCGCGACTGGTACATGCACCCCAACGGGCAGCTACCTGCCTATGAGTGGGATTTTGGCGATGTAAACCCTCCTGTACACGCTATGGCGGTTTGGAATATTTACAAAACCGATAAAATAGCTAACGCAGGCAAAGGCGACACCTATTTCCTGGAACGGGTTTTTCACAAACTGATGCTCAATTTTACCTGGTGGGTAAACCGCAAGGATGCCTTGGGTAACAATATTTTTGAAGGCGGTTTCCTGGGGATGGATAACATTGGCGTGTTTGACAGGAACACCAAATTACCATCTGGCCAGCATTTGGAACAAGCCGATGGCACCAGTTGGATGGCCATGTATTCATTAAATCTGCTGCGGATTGCTACCGAGCTTGCCGAAACAGATAAGGCTTATGAAGACATCGCTTCTAAGTTTTTTGAGCACTTTATTTATATAGTTGGAGCGATGTCAAACCTCGGTGAAAACAACCAGGGTTTGTGGGACGAGGATGACGGTTTCTTTTATGACCAGCTCCGGTTTCCTGATGATGGTTCTGTAAAAATGAAGGTACGCAGTATTGTAGGCCTGATCCCGTTATTTGCCACCGAAGTTTTAGATGAAAGAGATATCGTAGATAGTCCTATTTTTACCGAACGCATGAAATGGTTTGCCGAAAAGCGACCAGACCTGGCATCCCTTGTATCCCGCTGGAATGAGCGGAGCAGTACGGGGCGACACCTGATTAGCCTGCTACGCGGCTACCGTATGAAATCCATCCTGAAATATATGCTGGATGAAAAAGAATTTCTGAGCGATTACGGGATTCGTTCGCTGTCAAAATATCATAAAGACCATCCCTACAACATTGAGGTTAACGGGATGCAATTTGGTATTGGATATGTCCCCGGTGAAAGCGATAGTGGGCTGTTTGGCGGCAATAGCAATTGGCGCGGCCCTATCTGGATGCCGATAAACTACCTGATCATCGATAGCCTGCATCGTTTTCATCATTATTATGGCGACGATTTTAAAGTGGAATGCCCCACCGGTTCTGGTATTTTTATGAATTTAGGGGAAGTTGCGGGCGAGCTTTATAACAGGGTATCACGATTGTTTTTGAGGGACGAAAAGGGTAACCGGGCAATATTTGGCGATAATCAAAAGATGCAAACCGACCCTGATTTTAAAGATTACATACTGTTTTACGAATATTTTGATGGTGATACCGGGCGGGGTATCGGCGCATCACACCAAACCGGGTGGACGGGGTTGATAGCTAATTGTTTGCATAAATAGGCGCCATGACAGCGCTTTACGAGCGCTAAAATCAAATGTAAATGCCGCATAAAAGCATTTAACTGGGTTAACATAACTTAACACATTTTGAATGAAATATGATATAAATATTTGGTAGTCAATTATTTGTATTTTATTCATGGTTAACATGAAATTCACGTTTTGGGCAAATTAAACGCAGCGCCATTTGTGTGCCTGTTGGCCAAAATAGTTGCGGTGGTTTGGGTTTTTTAACCAGGCTCAGGCAGTAAAAAGCAAGGTGTCATTTGATGCTTTTTTGTCCCCGACATCATAAGCTTTTCTCTACCGTGGATGATTAGATGAGTTAATGTGTAAAAAAGACACAATAAACTTTAATTTGCTGATAATTATTATTTAGATTTACTGTACCACTTAAAACTAAATTATCAGCATGAATTACAACAGGAGAAAATTTATCCAAAGCACCGGGGCTTTGGTGCTTGGCGGTATGGCCTTATCTGGCAGGGCTGCTTCCTTATTAAGCAATATGGCTGCTCCGCATGCCATTGGTTTGCAGCTATTCACTTTTTTTGGTGTTATTGACGAAGATGTAAAAGGCACGCTTACGAAAATTGCAGCCCTTGGCTTCAAAGACATGGAATCGGCCTTTAGCAAAAAAGGAGGCTACTATGGTATGACACCCAAAGAGTTTAAAGCCATGGTAAATGACCTGGGCATGAACTGGACATCGCACCACGTGTTAGGCGCACCATTTAAACTCCCGCCCGGAACAAAATTGCCAAACGGCGCAGATGGCAAACCGATGGTTATACCGCCAATGAAAAACCTGCGCGATAATATGCAGGAGCTGGTTGATGATGCAGCCGCAGGTGGTATTAAATACCTGGTTTGCGCTAATTCGCCAACAGCAACGCTCGAAGAAATTAAATCGACCATAGAAGTATTGAACAAAACGGGGGAGGCTGCCAAAAAGGTAGGTATCCAATTTGCCTATCATAATCATGATATGGAATTTCATGCCGTTGACGGCAAAGTTCCTTATGATCTTTTGTTGAGCGAAACAGATCCACAGAATGTAAAGATGGAGCTTGACCTGGCCTGGGCCGTTAAAGGCGGCAAAGACCCTGTAGCAATGTTTAAACAACATCCCGGCCGTTTTCCGCTGTGGCACGTAAAAGATCTGGATGCCGAGCGTAAAACTATTTTACCGGTGGGCAGTGGCACTATCGACTTTAAGCCAATCTTCGCAGCTGCAAAATCAGCCGGCATGAAACATTTCTTTGTTGAACACGATGGCCCGAAAGATCCGTTGGCCAGCATTACCAGCAGTATAGGTTATTTGAAAAATACGCTGAAGGTTTAGCCCCACCTAAATCCTCCCCTGAAGGGGAGGACTTAAAGAAAGCTACTCAAAAGTCTCCCCCTTCAGGGGCTACTGTGTGTACACATCTTTTGGAAACTTATCAATAAATAGAAAAATGTCATTTTGAACGAACTGGGGTGGGCTTTAAGCGTTGGCGTGAGGAGAAATCCTATACGTCATGCTTGCAAACTTGCGCGGTGCGATGCAAATCGTATAAGGTTTCTCTTTCGCTCTCCCGCACAACCCCACGCATGCTCTATCGAAATGACAATTTTCTTTACTTAGAGAGATGTGTATACACAGCAGCTTTCAGGGGGAGATTTAGAGGGGGCTGCGTTAACAATTCCATAACATACGTCAATTTTGATATTCGGCCCGCAATAAGTATCTTAAGGCGGCAAATCAAAACGTATGGCAACACCCCCGGCAGAGCAACTAAAGAGAGTTTTAAAACCAGTCCATTTATGGGCGATAGCTGTAGGGTTGGTTATCTCAGGTGAATACTTCGGCTGGAATTTTGGGTGGGATGTTGCCGGTACAATCGGGATGCTTATAGCCACAGTGGTTATAACGGTGATGTATATCACGTTCATTTTCAGTTACACAGAACTTACCACGGCAATTCCGCATGCAGGCGGGGCCTTTGCTTACGGTTACCGGGCGATGGGCCCATTTGGCGGCCTGATAGCTGGTTATGCCACGCTTATTGATTTTCTTTTTGCATCGCCCGCAATAGCTATTTCGTTAGGGAGTTACCTTCACTTTTTATACCCGGAAATCCCGGTTATGCACTCGGCCCTGGTATTTAATGCGGCATTCCTGTTGCTTAATGGTTTCGGTGTAAAAGAATCTGCTGCATTTTCGGTGTTCATTACCATTTTGGCGGTTGCCGAATTGGTTTTGTATTTAGGTATAGTTTCGCCTCATTTTAAAATGAGTAACTACATGAGCAATCCAATGCCTTTTGGCTGGGCAGGTGTGTTTGCTGCCCTTCCGTTCGCCATATGGTTTTACCTTGCTATTGAAGGCGTAGCCATGGTTGCCGAAGAAGTGAAAGACCCCAAAAAAGATATACCCAAAGGTTATATCAGTGCACTGGCTACACTGGTAGCATTGGCATTAGGCGTAATGATTGTTACCGGCGGGATAACCGATTGGCGCAAACTAAGTACTTTAGATTACCCCTTACCCGAAGCAATAGGTATTGTGCTGGGTAAGGCAAGCGGCTTAACCAAAATATTTGCCAGCATCGGCTTATTTGGGCTGATAGCATCGCTTCATGGCACCATTCTGGCATCGTCAAGGCAAGTATTTGCAATGGCCAGGAGCGGTTATCTACCAAAAGGATTAGATAACCTAAACCACCGGTTTAAAACCCCGCATTGGGCGCTGGTTGTGGCCGGTGCTGTTAGCTTTATAGCCATTTATATTGGTACCCATACCAAAAATGGCACCTCACAAATTTTGGTTCTGTCGGTTTTAGGGGCTGTTGTCATGTACATTATGTGTATGGTGAGTTTGTTCATCCTACGGAAAAAGGAGCCGAAGCTTCCACGACCATTTAAGGCACCTGTGTACCCCTGGTTTCCGGGTATAGCGCTGCTTATAACAATAATAAGTTTATTTGCCATTACGTGGTTTAACTTTACGGTGAGCATTATATTTTTTGCAGGCCTGCTCCTGATCAGTGTTATATTTATCCTTATGGGTAAACACAAAGTAGCCCTTACAGACGAAATGATGGCGACGCCTGATTAGGTCATTAAGTCATTGGGGCATTAGGTCATTTTTTATACAATGACTAATGACGCGAAGCAAATGACCCAGTGACCAATGACGCGAAGCAAATGACTAATGACCAATGACGCGAAGCAAATGACCAATGACTAACTACCGCCACACCATACGACATAAAGTTTACAAGTTTCGTGACCTGAAAACTTTGTTGGGCAAGGCATCGCCCTACCGGTCGGGCGATGAGCTGGCCGGCGTTTGCGCCGGTAGTTATGAAGAACGGGTTGCCGCGCAAATAACCCTGGCTGATGTGCCACTCAAAACATTTTTAAATGAGGTTGTTGTCCCTTACGAAGATGATGAAGTAACCCGTTTAATTGTTGATAGTCATGATTTTAAATCATTTAATCAAATAAGCCATTTAACTGTTGGCGAATTACGCGATTGGTTGTTAAGTGATGAAACAGATACCCAAACCCTAACTGATATTGCCGATGGGCTGACGCCCGAAATGGTTGCAGCGGTATCTAAACTAATGCGTAACCAGGATTTGATCGCGATAGCAAAAAAATGCAGGGTAGTTACGCGGTTTCGCAATACAATTGGGTTAAGCGGACATTTTAGCACGCGTTTACAGCCAAACCATCCGACAGACGATCCGAGAGGGGTAGCGGCCAGCATTATTGATGGCCTGCTACATGGCAGCGGCGATGCTACCATCGGGATAAATCCTGCTACTGATAGCCCCGCCGCGGTAAGTAGCTTATTGATGCTTATGGACAATGTTAGGCAACAGTTTAATATCCCCACGCAAACCTGTGTATTAAGCCATATTACCACCACTTTGCAACTGATTAATGAAGGCGCACCAGTGGATCTTTGCTTTCAATCAATAGCAGGTACCGAAAAAGCCAATACAAGTTTCGGTATCAGCCTCAATTTAATTGAAGAGGCTTACCAGGCAACGCTTTCACTTAACCGTGGCACGGTGGGCAATAATGTGATGTACTTTGAAACGGGACAGGGGAGCGCACTATCTGCCAATGCCAACTTTGGCGTCGACCAGCAAACCTGCGAGGTAAGGGCATATGCTGTGGCGCGAAAGTTTAAACCCCTGTTGGTGAACACTGTTGTTGGCTTTATCGGACCTGAATATTTATATGATGGCAAGCAAATAATTCGCGCAGCGTTAGAAGATCATTTTTGCGGTAAACTACTTGGTTTGCCCATGGGCTGCGACGTTTGCTACACCAACCATGCCGAGGCAGACCAGGATGACATGGATAACCTGCTAACTCTGTTGGGTGTGGCTGGTTGTAACTTTGTAATGGGCATTCCGGGTGCCGATGATATCATGCTTAATTACCAATCCACCTCATTTCATGACGCCCTATATTTGCGCAAAGTACTTGGCTTAAAACCAGCGCCCGAATTTGAACAATGGTTGATAAAGCAAGGAATTATCGACGCCAAAGGTAATATGATACCAATCAACTCCGGGCATGGGTTGTTAGGAGCGATGGTTTAGTAAGAGGTAAAAGGATAAAGGTGAAAGGAAAAAAGGGCCGGGTAAAGGATAATCGAAAAACCAGCCTTTTTCTCGTATATAGAAATATGAAAAGAAACATTCCCCACGAAATAGAGCCTTTGAAGGCCTTGCAGGAGTTTACTACTGCCCGCATAGCAATTGGCCGTGTGGGTACAAGTATCCCGCTGAAACAATCGCTTGATTTTAAACTGGCCCATGCCCACGCCCGCGACGCGGTTTATTCGGAATTGGATATCAATCATTTAGCAGAAGTATTTAAACAGTTTAATTTGCCCATTCTGCAGCTGCACAGCCGGGTAACCCACCGCCGGCAATACCTTCAACGCCCGGATTTTGGCCGTAAACTAAATGAAGCTTCGTTAAGCCAATTGGAAGATTATTTTATTCAAACCGACATCGCCATCATTATAGCCGATGGGCTTTCGGCAACGGCCGTAAATGAAAATACATTTGGATTGCTAAAAGAGCTTATTCCACTGTTATTGGCAGCTGGTTTTAAGTTTGCGCCAATAAGCCTTGTTGAACAGGGCAGGGTAGCTATCGGCGACGATATAGGCTATAACCTTAAAGCGCAACTATCTCTGATGCTTATTGGCGAAAGGCCCGGATTAAGCTCGGCAGATAGTGTAGGAGCGTACCTTACTTACGCCCCTAAACCCGGGCTGACAGACGAATCCCGAAATTGCGTTTCCAATATCCGCCCCAAAGGTCTTACCTATAAAAAGGCGGCCAAAAAAATCTTCTACCTCATTAGCGAAGCTTTTAAACGCAAGTTATCGGGTGTAGACTTAAAGGACAATGCAGGGTTATTAAGCTGAAAGCCCAAAGCCGAGGGCTTAAAGCAGAAAGCATCTCCATTAAAAGCTTTTAGCTTTAAGCCTTCAGCTTTGAGCTAATTTTTCGCTGGCCTTTTTTCAATTGTGCCGTTAAAGGAAATAGGAT
Source organism: Mucilaginibacter sp. P4_C11 (assembly GCF_056402115.1). Taxonomy (NCBI): domain Bacteria; kingdom Pseudomonadati; phylum Bacteroidota; class Sphingobacteriia; order Sphingobacteriales; family Sphingobacteriaceae; genus Mucilaginibacter; species Mucilaginibacter sp. P4_C11. The sequence continues at coordinate 103,681 of NZ_JBFUIA010000021.1, forward strand.
CACGGTTGGTGCTGATAACCTGTAATGAAGCATATCCGTCAGAGCTAATAGTTAAGTACATGGATTGCACATCCCTTGAATCACTGACATTTTTTACCGTTGGTTTGATGGTGATATTCCAGCCATCCTTTTTGCCGGGTTTAGCTATATAAGTAAACTTGGTGGTAGTAAATTTAATTCCTCCTTCAGACGATCCGTATGTCGGCGCAACCGTGGCCACGCCAAAGTAGGGTAGGTAGGCGATGATAGTATCCTTGGTAACTGTAAGGTCATAGCTTGAAGTGAGCGCCCTGCTGTTTAAGCGTGTTGGGTTTACATAGTTGGCGTTAAATACAAAGTTTTGGGCTTCAACAATGGCCTTTATTTCGGCAACGTGGGCCGCTTTTTTTTCTTTACGGGTAGTTTGAGCGTTAACAATAGCTGTGCCCATCAATACCATCGCTATCAATAACGAAAATCTCTTTAATAGTTTCATATCCAAATGATTTAATATTTATGACAAGGATGCAGTTGTAAGGTTTATTCCATATCAAATTTAAATAATATTTAAATAAAAAAGCCACCTGTTTTTGCAGGCGGCTTTTATTATATCGGCAATAATTGTTATATCAAGTTAACACTACGGTTTACAAATTCAGTAAGTTCGGCGCCGGTTAATAACCCCTGCGAAAGCAGGGCCAGGTCAAATGCCTGTTTTGATAACTGGGCTTGTACTGTTTCATCCTCTTCCTGTAAAATGCGGGTTATCAACTTGTGGTTTCCGTTAACAATTACTTTGTAATTATCGGGCATATTACCATAAAAGCCCATGCCACCACCCATCGCTGCCATATCTTTCATGCGGCGCATAAACTCATCCATGGTTACAGTTACCGGTAATTCATTCGGGTTAAGGCTCTCTAATTGAACACTATACGCTGGTTTGTTAATCGCTTTGTTGAAGATGTCTTTGACCTTTGTTGATTGCTCATCGGTTAAAACTGATTCAGGCGCTTCGTCTTTTTTAATCAGCTTATCGGCCACATCAGCATCAACGCGTTTCAACGAAGTTTTCTCCAGTTTTTGCTCCAGCTGGCTAATGAAGTGATTATCAATAGGCGAGTTCATCACCAATACATCGTAACCTTTTTTGTTGGCCGATTGGATAAATGAATCCTGTTTAGCCGGATCGTTGGTGTAAATGTAAACCAGCTGACCGTCTTTATCGGTTTGGATGGCTTCAACTTTTTCCTTGTATTCCGGTAAAGTAAAGTTTTCTTTTTTGGTGTTACTTACTAAAACAAAATCCTTGGCTTTATCATAAAACTTATCTTCGCTCACCATGCCGTATTTTACAAACAGGCCAATGTCGGTCCATTTTTCTTCGTAAGCTTTGCGGTCGGCTTTAAATAGTTCTGACAGTTTATCAGCTACCTTTTTGGTGATGTAGCTGTTTATTTTTTTAACGTTGCTATCGGCCTGTAAAAAGCTGCGAGAAACGTTCAAAGGAATATCAGGCGAATCAATTACACCATGTAATAGCATCAAAAACTCAGGGACAATATCCTTCACTTCATCGGTAATAAATACCTGGCGGCTGAACAACTTGATCTTGTTTTTCGAGATCTCAAAGTCATTTTTCAGCTTAGGGAAGTACAATACACCTGTAAGATTGAAAGGATAATCAACATTCAGGTGGATCCAGAATAGTGGGTCTTCGCTGAAAGGGTAAAGCTGTTTGTAAAAGTCAAGATAATCCTGGTCTTTTAACTCAGATGGTGCTTTTGTCCAGATAGGGTTGGTGTCGTTAATGATATTATCTTCCTGAACGTCAATGTATTTAGGTTTGCCTTCTTCGTCAACACCATCCTCAACAGATTCGGTTTTGGTGCCGAATTTAATAGGCACAGGTAAAAATTTACAGTATTTGTCAAGAATTTCCTGCAATTTATATTTGCTCAAAAACTCTTCCGATTCGCTGTTGATGTACAAGGTAATTTCGGTACCACGCTCGGCCAAAATACCTTCGCCAATTTCAAATTCGGTACTGCCATCGCAAACCCAATAAGCTGGTTCGGCACCTTCCTGGTAGCTAAGTGTTTGTATTTCAACCTTGTCGGCCACCATGAAAGCGGAGTAAAAGCCTAAACCAAAGCGGCCGATAATCTCGTTGGCATCCTTAGCTTCCTTGAATTTTTCCATAAACTCAGTAGCGCCCGAAAATGCGATCTGGTTAATGTATTTTTTTATTTCTTCGGCGGTCATACCCAAGCCATTATCGCTAATGGTGATGGTTTTCTTAACCTCGTCAAATGCAACTTCAACGCGCAGATCGCCAAGTTCGCCGTTATATTGGCCTAAAGAAGCCAGGCGTTTTATTTTTTGGGTAGCATCTACAGCGTTAGATACCAGCTCGCGCAAAAATATCTCATTATCAGAGTAAAGAAATTTCTTAATTATCGGAAAAATGTTTTCGGTGTGGATTGAAATGCTGCCTTTTTCTTGCATAATATTGATATATAAATGGATTAATATTAATTTCTACCTGCAACCATCAATGCATGTTCCAAAGCAGGCGAAGTTGTCAAATTGGCAGACTAATAATTTGAACGGATGTAAACCGGCTTCCAGCAATCCGGGTGCGATGCAACAGGTACCGGCTACAATGCCAATAACGGTATTTAAGGTCATTAACCGGAGCGGCGATAAAGCCGGTAAGACCAAATAAACGACGAATTTTAAATATTACTCAAAAACGTTTTCAAAACCACGTTCAATGAATTCAAAGTATCGTGATCTGTAACATTACCCTCCACATCCATCTTCGACCTGATAAATGATATATTCAGCTTTGCGCCATCGGCAACCTGCGCGTTTAGTGCGCCCAGGATCAATAGCATGGCGGCATGGGCTGCTTCGCCGCCTAAGGATGCGGTGATGAGGGCGACCGGCTTTTCGGAGAATGAACCATTGGATACCGTCCAGTCCAACATGTTTTTTAACTGGCCGGGTACGCCGAATGCATATTCGGGTGTGCAGATGATAACACCATCGACCTGTTTTAACAGTTCCCTTAATTCAAAAACGGGTTCGGGCGGGTAATCATCATCGTTGCCGGGGTCAAATGGGGGGATGAGTGCCAAATCGTTGTAAATACTGTAATCAACATCCGCAGGTACCAGGGCACCTAAGTGTTTCAGGATATTATGATTTGTTGAACCGGCCCTGAGGCTGCCGGGAATGGCCAGGATGTGTTTCATGGTAAATAGTTATTTGTTCGAGCCTAACCAAACTTACGAAGTTTTTAAAACTTCGTAAGTTTCCATCGTAATCAGGTTCAATTCTTTTTATGTTTTCGGAGGGCCGAACAAACAATGAGATAAAATTCAAGCTAAAATGGTTTAGCAAATGACTTCGGGCTTTAAATGGTAATAAATACCTATATTAATCTACAATCCCTGACTGCTAAACCGATAATCGACGACATGTCGGGAAGATGCCTGTGAGGACACAGGCATCGGGAAAAAACGTTTTTTTTCCAGTCATGCTGAGTGGTAAAATTTCGCGAAATTCTGAAGTGAGAATGACATAGTTAAAAGGGCTGTCATGGTGAGCTTGTCGAACCATAGCGGGCAAAGGCCTCTCCGCGCGGCCCTTCGACAGGCTCAGGGGGATGGGCCCGGGCACCTCGAAAAGAAAACATGTCATGGGAGGCCCCGTCGAAGCATAGCAGGCAAAGGCCTCTCCGCGCGGCCCTTCGACAGGCTCAGGGGGATAGGCCTACGCATCTCGAAAATTCAACATGTCGTCGGTAGTAACGAAGCATCTACCAGCGAACTTTTCCGGCGGTTATGCATTAGCGACGAATAGATTCTTCGTACCTCAGGATGACAGCTTTTTTGTTTTTTGATAATCAATCCTGCAATTCAAAAGTTCCCCCTTCAGGGGGTTAGGGGGCTGCCCTACGGTACAAACTGCAATATAAATGATGATCCTTTCCCCTCGGTAGATAATACCTGGATGTTGCCTTTGTGTAGCAGCATGATCTGTTTACATAAACTAAGCCCTATACCGCTGCCGGTTTTTTTGGTGCTGAAGAAGGGGATGAAAATTTTATCCAGCAGCTCGTGCGGCATACCCATGCCGTTATCGGTTATTTTAACCAGGGTTTTACTGTTGTTTTGGGCCTCGGCAGATAAGGTGATTCGCGGCTCATCGCGGTCTTTAACGGCTTCAATGGCATTCACCAGCAGGTTAATCATTACCTGCTCTATCAGGTTTATATCGGCCTCAATGGCCAGGGCGGGGTCGCGCAGGATAATTTCCAGTTCGATGTTCTTTTTAGATAGCGTTGGCTTCATCAGGCTGTTTAGGTTCTCGAACAGGTTGCGCACCAGTATCCTGTCGCGCTCCAGCTTGGTTATCTTGTTCAGGCTGCGGTAACTTTCGGTAAACTTCAGCAAGCCATCGCTACGGCGTTTAATGGTATCTATGCCCAGCTCCAGGTCTTCCAGTTCCGAGGCTTCCATGGTGTCGGTAATTTCGGGGCTTTGTAAACGGTTTTTCAAGGTATCTGCCAATGACGAAATTGGCGCAACCGAGTTCATAATCTCATGCGTCATCACGTTCAGCAATTTCGACCATGCTTTTGATTCCGTTTCGTCCAGCGCTTCGCTCACGTTTTGAAATGCCAGCAGCTTGTACAGCTTGTCGTCGCTGCGCATCATACTTGATGTTATTAAAATTTTTACCATCTGCTGGTTGCGGGTAACGCTGATGATATTGCTTTCGCCGGGTTTTAGTTTAAGTAACTCGTTGTAAAGCTCCGGTTCCCGTTTTTCTAACGACTGGATGGTTTTGAGGTAGGGGATGCTGAGGAGTTTTTTAAAGGCCTCATTTATCCAGCTGATGGTGCCGGTTTCTTCCTCGTACGATAGGATGCCCGTATCTACCAGCTCCAATATCTTTTGCAGGTAATGGTATTGCGTTTCGCGTTCCCGGCTTATTAGTTTAAAAGTGGTGTTGATGTCATTAAATCCCTTACGCAGCGGTTTTAATTCGTTTGGCGCTTTGCGCACATCAAAATGGCGCGAGAAATCGCGGTAGTGAATGGATTCGACAAACTGGTTTACCTCGTCCTGCGCCTTTTTTTGAAAGCGTATCATCTCAATCACCGCGTAAATTACCAGGGGTATAAATATCACCAGGTATAGGGGCTGGCCTTTAACCGTTACATAAGCGGCGGCTGTAAGTGCCAGGAACAATAAAAAAACGCGCAGCAACAGCCGCCATTCGTAACGGTTAAATATCATATTTGCTTAATCTGCGGTACAGGGCAGTACGGGTTAGTCCCAATTCTTTGGCAGCACGGGTAATGTTGCCGTTATGTTTTTCAATTACTTTTAAAATAGCATTCTTCTCAAGTGTGCTCAACTGAATGTTATCGTCATTAATATTATTATCTGTCGATGTTTCCAGTATCGAAAAGATAAGGTCATCGGGTCTCAATGTACTATCATCGGCCATAATAACTGCGCGCTCAATGGTATATTGCAGTTCGCGAACGTTACCCGGGTAGTTGTATGATTTTAATTTTGTTAAAGCCGGCGCGTCAAAATCCATGGCAGGCTTCAGGTATTTGCTGGCATATAGTTTGGCAAAATGTTTGGCCAAAATCACAATGTCCTCGCTGCGGCGGCGCAAGGGCGGCATATTAATCTCTACGGTATTTATCCGGTAAATTAAATCCTTCCTGAAACGGTTTTCATTTGCCAGTTCGCTCATGGGTACGTTGGTAGCGCATATCAGCCTGATATCAATATCCACTGCCTTATTGGTACCTAAGCGGGTAACCTGCCGGTTTTGCAGTATAGTGAGCAATTTGGCCTGCTGCTGTAAACTGATGTTGCCAATCTCGTCTAAAAACAGGGTGCCACCCTGGGCATCTTCAAAACGGCCGGCGCGGTCTTCGCGTGCATCAGTAAAAGCGCCTTTTTTGTGGCCAAACAATTCGCTTTCAAACAAAGTATCGGTAAGCGCACCTACATCTACCTTAACAAAAGGTTTATCGGCACGTAAACTGCGTTCATGAATGGCCTTGGCCATCAAATCTTTACCTGTGCCGTTTTCGCCCAATAGCAAAATATTGGCATCGGTAGGGGCTATTTTATTTACTTTATAAAAAATATCCTGCATCACTTCCGATTCGCCCAATATCGATGTATCCCCCGCCGTATTTTTGGCAGGTGCTTTGGTGGCTTTGGCGCCACCCTCCTTTTTATCCAATAACTCTTTTATGGTGCCTATCAGCTTTTCGTTATGCCATGGTTTTACCACAAAGTCGTCGGCGCCTTCTTTTAAGGAGCGTACGGCCAGGTCAATATCACCATAGGCTGTAATCATTATTACGCAAACATTGGGTTTCCAGTCTTTTACTTTACGCAGCCAGTACAAACCCTCGTTGCCGGTGTTAATGGCGCTGTTAAAGTTCATATCAAGCAAAACCAGGTCAACCTCGTTGCGTTGCAGCAGCCAGTTCAGGTTTTCGGGATTCTTCTCGGTTATCACCTCGCCGGCCTGGGTTTTTAACAACAGCTTTACGGCCGTTAGCACATCCGGGTCGTCGTCAACAATAAGAATAGTAGCTTTTTTTAGTATCATTTTTTGGGTAGTATCAAGTAGTAAGTATCAAGTATCAAGATTTTTGATTCGTGTTGCTTGTTGGTTCTGTTAATGATGCTGTCATAGTAGACGCATGATCTTTGGTTTTCGTTACTCAAGTTTAAATTTATTATAGCAATCTGCAAGGTGGCGATGGGTTTTAAACTCATCGCTACAATGGTGGTTACCTACTGCGGTAAGTTATACTACGAATCATGATCTTTCACAACCATGCACCAACAATAACCCCATTTGCCATAAACCGTCGACGATTAACCATGAATTAATGAAAACTTTCTGCAAATTAATAATTGAATGCATAAGTTTCACTCCCTTAGTATAAATACAATTATTAATATAGTTAGGGGCGATAAAATTAGTAATTTTAGTATTGGTAAATATATAGGTTACGGGGTGTACCCGCGCTATTTTAGTGTATCAATACCGAACACTTGATGTAACAGAAGCGTACGCCTTAAACTGGTAATAAGTATTTAAATTGCTGAAAAACAGTGTTTTAATTTGTGGCATGTGTTTTTGTAACCATTATCCAAAATATCATAAACTACAGTGGACAGAAAAATTGAGAAAAAGACCTGGAACAGCAAACGAATATTAACTATTGCTGGTATTGCAGGCATAATTTTATTAATAGGGGGCAGTATTTATTTTACATCGGGCAAAAGCAAATTAGATGTTGATACCGAACGCATAACTATCAGTACAATAACTAAAGGCCCGTTCCAGGAGTTTATACCTGTTAACGGTACCGTGATGCCATTGACCACCATTTTTCTTGACGCAACAGAAGGCGGCGAGGTTGAAGAGCGCTATGTTGATGATGGTGCCATGCTGAAAAAGGGAGATCCGATACTGAAACTAAGCAACGTTGACGAAGAGCTTAACCTGGCTACACAGGAGTCGGCAGTATTTGCAGAGCAAACTCAGATGCAAATTTCACATAACAATGCCAGCCAGGCTACCATTAATAAATTAAACACCATGGCCGATGTAGATAATGCCTACAAGGAAGCCAAAAGGATTTATGATCTTAATAAAAAGCTTTATGAACAAAAAGCTTTGGGTTTGCAGGATTACCAATCGGCAAAAAATAATTATGAATACCAGGTAAACCGCAGGAAACTGGCTATCCAGATATTGAAACAGGATACCACCCTGGTAAAACAGCAGGACCAGCAATCGCAGGAGCATTATGCCCAAATGAAAACAGCATTGGCCCTAATGCGTAAAAAAGTAGCCAGCCTTACCCTAACGGCGCCTATTGACGGCCAGTTAACTAACCTTGATGCCGAAGTTGGCCAAAGCAAAACCAAAGGCGTACGTTTAGGCCAGATTGACGTACAATCGGGCTTTAAAGTACGGGTTGATATTGATGAGCATTACTTATCACGGGTGTTTCCGGGTTTAAAAGGCGATTTTCAGTTTGCCGAAAAAACATATAACATGGTAATTAAAAAGGTTTTTACAACGGTAACTGCCGGCAGGTTCCAGGTTGATATGCAATTTGTAGGCTATGTGCCTAAAGGGATTCGTAAAGGGCAAACGCTACAGGTTAGATTGGCGCTTAGCGATGAAACCACAGCAGTACTGGTGCCTAAAGGCGGCTTTTTCCAGCAAACCGGTGGCAACTGGATATTTAAAGTAGCCGAAGACGGTAAGCGTGCTTACAAAGTAAACATTCAGCTTGGCCGCCAAAGCCCTGACTATTTTGTGGTAACCGATGGCTTGAATCCCGGCGATAAAGTAATTACATCCAGCTATGAAACATATGGTGATATACAGGAACTGGTGCTGAAAAAATAGGCCCTACCCGGCCTCCCCTGATGGGGAGGAGGTAAAAGAAGGGTTTAAAATGAAACTGATAAAAAGTTTCCCCTTAACGGGGTGGAGATTTATAGGGCCGGCACTTAGATAAAATGATTTGCGGCTGCAACGAAACGCTGATGCTAAACGTCATATAAACAGATAATTAATTTAATAAATAATAATATAAACCAAATCAAACAAACATCGTCTGCCGAAAGGCAGATTATTCAGGAGGGGCAAATGATAAAAATTACTAATCTCGAAAAATTTTACCGCACAGAAGAGGTAGAGACGATAGCCTTAAACAAGCTATCAATTGAAATTGCTACGGGCGAGTTTGTGGCCATAATGGGCCCGTCTGGTTGTGGTAAATCAACATTGTTAAATATCCTGGGCATGTTGGACGACCCGGATGAAGGCAGCTACGTTTTTAACGATATTGAAGTAGCACATTTTACCGAGCGTAAACGCGCCGATTTGCGCAAGCACAACATCGGCTTTGTTTTCCAGAGCTTTAACCTTATTGACGAGTTAACCGTATTTGAAAACGTTGAATTACCGTTGATTTACACCGGGGTACCATCGGCCGAGCGTGTTAAAAGGGTAGAAGAGGTGCTGGATAAAATGCAGATTATGCACCGCCGTAACCACTATCCGCAGCAGTTATCGGGCGGTCAGCAACAACGTGTGGCCATTGCCCGTGCAGTTGTAAACAAGCCAAAACTAATCCTGGCGGATGAGCCTACCGGTAACCTGGATAGTACCAATGGTAACGATGTAATGGAACTGTTAACCGACCTGAACGAGCAGGGTACAACCATCATCATGGTTACGCACTCTGAGCATGACGCCCGTTACAGCCACCGCATTATCAGGTTACTTGACGGCCAGGCCGTTGTAGAAAACATTATGGTATAAAACCAAAAGTGTCGTCTGCCCCAATAAAAAGATAGTTTATATAAGTTAATGTTGTTAAAAGCTAATACCCCTCCGCGATGGAGGGGTAAGCTTGTTTTTGCCCTCTTTTAAGGCGGTCATTAGTCACTGGTCATTAGTCATTGGACTTGTTTGATGGACTATTCCGGATGTTGATGGCCATAGCGTACCAATAAACCCCGCTTGCAAATCACGAATGACAGCGCAGCGGAATGACTAATGACCAATTAACATGATAAAGAATTATTTAAAGATTGCGTGGAGAAACCTGATCAGGAATAAGGGGTTCTCATTAACCAATATTCTGGGATTGACTATTGGCATGACCTGTTCCATCTTCATTTTTTTATGGGTGAAGGATGAGGTCTCGTTCGATAAGTTCCACACCAGCCATGACAATATTTATAAGTTAATGGCCAACCGGGATTTTAAGAACAGCATATTTACCGACGAGAATATGGCTTTCCCACTGGCCAAAGCCCTGGAAACCGGCAACCCGCAAATAAAATATGCGGTAATGACATCGCACCAGGAAACACACATGGCGCAGTATGGTAATATAAAACTAAATAAAACAGGTTACCAGGTAAGCGATCAGTTTTTTAAAATGTTTTCGTGGAAGTTTATCACGGGTGATGCTAAAACGCCTATTAATGATCCGCGGTCAATCGTCATTACCCAATCGGCCGCCAAGGCATTTTTTGGAAACGACGACCCCATCAATAAAGTAATTAAAATTGATAACCAGCTTAACTTTAAAGTAAGCGCCGTAATTGCCGATCCTCCGGGCAATTCTACCTTTCAGTTTGATTTTATAGCTCCTTTTGAGTATTCATCTGCCGATAGTAAAGCCCGCATGCATGAGTGGACAAATTCATCTAATTTTGTTTTTATACAAGCTGTACCCGGCACCAATCCGCAAGCCTTAGATAAGTATGTTAATGATGTTAAGCACAAAAACGATACGCACGATGCTATAAGCACCTATTACACCTTCGCCATGAACAGGTGGCATCTGTATAGCGAATTTAAGGATGGTAAAAACATAGGCGGCATGATTGAGTATGTAAAAATGTTTACCGTAATAGCAATCATTATCCTCCTGATAGCCTGTGTAAACTTCATGAACCTATCAACCGCACGGTCTGAGAAACGCGCCAAAGAGGTAGGTATCCGCAAAACATTGGGATCGGATAAAAAACAATTAATTATCCAGTTCTTTTTTGAATCAATTATTCTTACCTGCATCGCCTTTGTATTTGCCATCGTAAGCGTATACCTGCTGATGCCGTTGTTTAATACGTTGGTGAGCAAAAACCTTCACCTCGCAATTTTCGACAGGTTCTTTTTAACAGGTATGGTAACTATTATCCTGTTTACCGGTGTTGTAGCGGGCAGTTACCCTGCGTTATACCTGTCGTCATTTAACCCGGTTAAGGTATTGAAAGGCACTTTTGCGGCCGGTAAAAGCGCAGTATTACCAAGGCGCATCCTGGTAATAGGGCAGTTTGTAATGTCGATATTGCTCATTTCGGCTACTATCATTGTGTACCAGCAAATTCAGCATATTAAAAGCCGCGGCATAGGATATAACCCCAATAACCTGGTAATGATACCATCATCGCAGGCGGTTGATAAAAACTATGTGGCCATTAAGCAGGAATTATTTAACACCAACCTGATTAGCGCCGTTACCCGTACATCTGCGCCTATAACTGAGGTTTGGTGGAAATCCGGATCGCCGGATTATGATGGCAAGCCTGCTGGCGCCATCATTTTTTCGGGCTTAAGTACCGATGTTGATTTTACCAAAACCATGGGAACCAAAGTGCTGTTGGGGCGCGATTTTAACGCCACGCCCGGCGATTCGGCCGTGATGCTGTTAAATAAGGCCGCTGTTGATGCCATGAACCTTAAAAATCCTATCGGTATGGTAATGCGTTACGGTCCGCGTAAATATACTGTGGCCGGCGTTATTGAAAACATAGTAATGGAATCGCCTTATAAGCCTGTTGAGCCGTTGATGGTTTACTATAGCCCCAACGGATCAAACAGGGTAACTGTGCGGTTAAAAGATGGCGTAAAGCCACAGGCTGGCATACAAGCATTGCAAACCATTTTTAAAAAATATAACCCCGAAAATATTTTCGAATACCAGTTTGTTGACCAGGAATTTGGCAAAAAATTCATCACCGAAGAACTGATCAGCCGCATCACCAATATATTTGCCGGCCTGGCAATTTTTATCTGCTGTATTGGCTTAGCCGGCCTGGCGTCGTTCACCATCGAAAAACGTTTCCGCGAAATTGGTGTACGCAAGGTGTTAGGCGCATCGGTACAACAACTGCTGATGCTTATCTCGACCGAGTTTTTAAAGCTTGTACTGGTTGCCTTCGTAATTGCAGTGCCGCTATCGTGGTGGCTCATGAGCGACTGGCTTCAAAAATACACCTATCATATCAACATCAGCATCTGGTTGTTTGCCGCCGTTGGTATAATTATACTGGCGCTTACCCTGGTGGTAGTAAGCCTGAACACCCTTAAAGCAGCCCTGGCAAACCCGGTGAAAAGCCTCAGGAGCGAGTAGGAGTGGTTCATTGGTTCACTGGTTCATTAGTTCATTGGTGGAAGGCGGCGAGTTTGCACTGATAATTGGGTTGGTTCACTGGTTCATTGGTGGAAGGCGGCGAGTTTGCACTGATAAAAGCTGCATACCAGCTGGTAAATGCCGCGCCGTTTAAAGGCATTAAAAATTTAATAAGCCAATAACTTTATACTTTTTGATGCAACGTTGTTAGTAATAGTATCGTCTTTATGATATTCAAACTTATCTCGGTTGTATGTTTAAAAATTTTATAAAAATAGCCTGGCGCAATTTGCTGCGTAACAAATCATTTTCATTAATCAATATATCGGGCCTGGCTATAGGTATGGCCAGCGCGGCGCTTATCCTGTTCTGGATCCAGAATGAGCTGAGCTACGACCAGTTTCATCAAAACCGCGACAGGTTGTACCAGGCCTATAACCGTGCTGTATTTGATGGCAAACTGTGGTGCTGGGGAACCACACCCAAGATCATGTCGAAAACTTTGAAGCAGGATTATTCTGCTGTTGAACAAAGCTGCCGCACAACATCGGCCAATTTCTTGTTCACCCTTGGCGATAAGCACCTGAACCTTAATGGTGATTTTACCGATCCTGATTTTTTGACCATGTTCAGTTTTCCGCTGGTTGAAGGCAATCCTAAAACGGCGCTTAATACCATCAACTCCATTGTTATTACACAAAAGCTGGCAAAAAAGCTATTTGGCGAACAAGACGCCATGGGGAAAGTGGTACGTATTGATAGCGTTGATCATTTTACGGTGACAGGGGTAATGAAAGATTTGCCCAACAACACTCGTTTTGATTTTGAATACCTGATGCCCTGGAGCTACCTTAAAAAAACAGGGGGCGATGATGAGTACTGGGGCAATAATTCGGTACAAACCTGGGTGCTTACTAAACCCAATGTAACCGAATCACAGCTTAATAAGCAAGTGCTCAATATTACCAAATCGCACTCCGATCAAAAAGACCAGGAAGTGTTTATGCACCCTGCCGCCAAATGGCATTTATATTCCAAATTTGAAAACGGTAAAATAACCGGCGGTAAAATTGAATCGGTAAGATTGTTTGCTGTTATAGCCGCGTTCATTTTATTAATAGCCTGTATTAATTTCATGAACCTGAGCACAGCCCGGAGCGAAAAACGTGCCCGCGAAGTTGGCATCATGAAAGCAATAGGTGCAAAAAAAGGCTCGATTATAACACAGTTTTTAGGCGAAAGTATCCTGATAGCTTTTATTGCGGGCGTAATAGCCATCGTTATTGTGCAAATAAGCATGTCGGGCTTTAACCAGTTAACAGATAAGCAATTGTTTGTGCCCTACGCAAGTGTTTATTTCTGGCTGGCCGGGTTAGGGTTTGTTTTGTTTACCGGCGTAATAGCGGGTAGTTACCCGGCTTTCTTCCTGTCGTCATTTAAGCCGGTTAGCGTGTTAAAAGGGACGTTTAAAAATGTAGACGCAGTAATCAGTCCCCGCAAAATATTGGTGGTGGTTCAGTTTATATTCGCTATTTTTCTTATCATTTGTACCATTCTTATCCGCGATCAGATGCAGTACGCTCAAAACAGGGACCTTGGCTACAAAAAGGACAACCTGGTGTACACCATGATGTCGGGCAGTATTGATAAAAATTTTAAAATGATCCGCAATGAGCTGGTAAGCAGCGGGGCGGCTGTATCAGTTACCAAGACCAATTCGCCGGTTACCCAACGCTGGAGCGACAGTTGGGGTTTTGACTGGAAGGGAAAAGATCAAAGCCAGAAAATAGATTTTATTATGTACAACACCGATGGCGACTTTGTAAAAACAATGGGGTTAAAAATAGCCGCCGGCAGGGATATCGATGTAAACACTTACCCAACAGACTCAACAGCCATATTACTCAACGAAGCTGCTGTAAAAGTTGTTGGTTTTAAAGACCCGATAGGGCAGGCGATCAAGCGCGACAACCACGATTTGGTTATAGTAGGTGTGATTAAGGATTTTATTATCGAATCGCCATATCAGCCTGTAAAAGCAATGATTATCCAGGGGCCAAAATCATGGTTCAACGTGGTACACTACAAGCTTAACCCCAATAACACCACAGCCCAAAACCTGAAACTTGCCGAAGGCGTTTTTAAGAAATATAATCCTGAATACCCCTTCGAGTATCATTTTGTGGATGACGAGTATGCTAAAAAATTCAGCGACGAGCAAAAAGTTGGCACCCTGGCCAGTTTGTTTGCTGGCTTAACCATCTTTATATCATGCCTCGGTTTATTTGGCTTGTCGGCCTATATGGCCCAAAACAGGCAAAAAGAGATCAGTGTACGCAAGGTGCTTGGCGCATCGGTATCAAACCTTACGGGCATGCTATCCAAAGAGTTTTTACTGCTGGTATTCATCGCCTTTGCCATTGCATCGCCAATTGCCTGGTGGGGCATGCACAAATGGCTGGAGGGCTATACCTACCGCATAACAATACGGGTATGGGTATTTATATTGGCAGGCGCTGGCACTGCCATAGTAGCGCTGCTAACCGTAAGCTTCCAATCGATCAAAGCCGCACTGGCCAATCCTATTAATAGTTTGCGGAACGAGTAGTGATTGAGGTTAAAAGCGAAAGTTAGGTTAAAGGATAAAGGCGAAAAGTAAAAGGTAGCTGCGTTAGCAGCATGTCCCAACCAGTGAATCAACCGGCGAAGCCCGGTTGTTTCACCTTTCACCTTTCACCTTTCACCTTTCACCTTTCACCTTTCACCTTTCACCTTTCACCTTTCACCTTTCACCTTTCACCTTTCACCTTTTACCTTTCACCTTTCACCTTTCGCCTTTCACCTTTCGCCTTTCACCTTTCGCCTTTCGCCTTTCACCTTTCACCTTTCACCTTTCACCTTTCGCCTTTCACCTTTCACCTTTCACCTTTCGCCGTGTATCATAATCGTACACCTACTGTTACGCCTGCGTACAGTTGTAAATTGAATTTTAAATTAACTATTTGATTTTCAGGTATTTTAATAATTGGTATATATTTTAAACTGCATTGCTGGTAATTACATCACAATGCTTAAAAATTATATTAAAACCGCCTGGCGTAGTTTAAAGCGCAATAAAATATTTTCGTTTGTAAATGTGTTTGGTCTATCGGTTGGCCTGGCCTGCTGTATGCTTATAACGGCGTACGTATATAGTGAATTAAGTTACGACAGATACCCGCGGGATGCCGGGCAGATTTATCGCGTTGGTATTAAAACTATCGAAAACGCAGGAACAAGCGAGTACCCCAACGTAGATGTTGCCGTGGCCAAAGGCATTAAAGATCAATATCCGCAGGTTAGTGATGTAACCAGGCTTACCGGCCGCAGGCCATCGTTTATTGAATACAATGGCAAAAAGTTTAAAGAAGAACACCTGTTTATGGTAGACGCTAACTTTTTGCAGCTGTTTTCTATCCCCTTAATTGACGGCGAAACCAAAACCTGCCTGAAAGACCCCAACAGTACCGTAATAACCGCGGCATTTGCAAAAAAATATTTTGGCAGCGGGGCAGCTGTAGGTCAGTCTTTACTGGTAGATGGGGAGCCTTATAAGGTTACCGGGGTTATTGAAAAAGTACCCGACAATTCCCACTTTCATGGCGACGCGTTTTTTAGCATGAATAATTATGTAAGAACGGCGCAGCAAACCTGGAGCAACATTGGTTATTTTACCTACATAAAACTAAACAAGAACGCTGACCCGAAAAAACTGGAGTCGGCATTTCCGAATGACCTGGTCAAAAAGTTTGTAGTGCCCGAAATTGCCCATGACATGAATGTAAGCGTGGCCGAGGCAAGCAAATCTGTAAATACCTTCCTGTTTTATTTGCAGCCCTTAACTGATATTCACCTGCACTCGGCAACCAAATACGAGCTGGAAGCTAATGGCGATATCCATTACGTTTACATATTTGGTGTGTTGGCTATATTTATTTTGATGCTGGCCTGCATTAACTTTACCAATTTATCAACCGCCAGTTCGGCAAAACGGAGCAAAGAAGTTGGCATCCGTAAGGTATTAGGTTCAGAAAAAAGTGGACTTATTTCACAGTTCCTTACCGAATCGGTATTGCTTACACTGGGGGCCATGGTGTTGGCCATCGCGTTCGTGTATTTGCTGCTGCCGGTTTTTAATGACCTGTCGCGCAAGCATATCAATATTAGTTTCTTTGTGAGTTTCCAGGCCATAGTTACCGAGGTGTTACTTGTTTTTGTAGTTGGGGTTATAGCCGGTATTTATCCTGCATTTGTGCTATCGGGCTTCCAGATCATTGCCGTGTTAAAGGGCGGCTCGGGGACTACCAAACAGGCCAGCAAAAACTATTTACGCAGCGGGCTTATCGTTTTCCAGTTTGCAGTATCTACCGCGCTTATCATAGCCACATTTGTAGTTTACCAGCAATTGCACTACATGCAAAACAAAAAACTGGGCTATGATAAAGACCAGGTGCTGGTAATAAATGAAACTTACTCGTTACGCAACAACATTGACGCGTTTAAGCAGGAGTTACTGCGTAATCCGCAGGTTATAAATGCCACCGTATCCAGCAGTGTTCCCGGGTCGGGGGGCGGTATTGATGGCACGCAGATAGATGCCAAGGAATTTAATGACAAAGGCGGCCATGCCGAAATTCATACAGATATATTTCATGTGGATGAACACTATATACCCACTTTAGGTATACAGATAGTAAAAGGCCGTAATTTTTATCCGTCGTACCCCGGCGATTCAATGGCCGTAGTTGTTAACGAGGCCCTGGTGCGTGATCTGGGATGGGGTAAAAGCGACCCGATAGGTAAAACCATTGTTCGCTCGGCAAGGGCTCAGTATACTGTTGTGGGAGTAGTTAAAGATTTTCATTATGTATCCACAAAGCAAAAGATTGCGCCACTGATGTTGTTGCCCGGCCACAGCATCAGTTCAATTATGGTTAAGGTAAAGACAAAAGATATTAAAAACCTTATTACCGATATGCGCACGCAGTGGGACAGCTTTAAAACTGATTTACCTTTCAGCTATTCCTTCCTCGACGAAAAATTTGCATCGCTTTACGCATCCGAACAACAAACCGGCAAGATATTTACAGTGTTTGCCGTTGTTGCCCTGATAATAGCCAGCCTGGGCTTGTTTGGCCTGGCAGCATTCATGATCAGGCTAAGGGTTAAAGAAATAGGCATCCGTAAGGTTTTGGGGGCATCAACAGGCAGTATTACCACATTGTTATCAAAAGAGTTTTTAAAACTTATTGTAATAGCGTCGCTCGTATCATTCCCCATAACCTGGTACGCCATGAGCAAATGGCTGCAGGAGTTTGCCTATCGCATAAGCATCCAATGGTGGGTGTTTTTATTAGCAGGCTGTATTGCATTACTGGTGGCCGCAATAACCATCAGCTTTCAATCGGTAAAAGCGGCACTGGCCAACCCGGTGAAAAGTTTGAGGAACGAGTAGGTGAGTTGTGAGTTGTGAGTTGTGAGTTGTGAGTTGTGAGTTGTGAGTTGTGAGTTGTGAGTTGTGAGTTGTGAGAAATTGCCTGTCAATTTAGGAATTATAGGTTAAGGTTGTGATTTAGAGTTTTAGAATTAGGATTTAGAGTTAGGATTTAGGTTTTAGAGTTTAGAATTTACCTACACAGTTATGATAAAGAATTATTTACGCAGTGCTTTACGGAACATTACCAGGCACAAATTTATATCGTTCATCAATATTTTTGGATTAACCGTTGGATTAAGCTGCTGTTTGTTGATTGTGGTTTATGTGATTAACGAGACGAGTTATGATAAGTTTAACGCCAATGCCGATGATATTTATCGTGTTACCCGCAGCTTTAATACGCCCGACGGGGTAGAAACGCTTCATTTGGGTGCAGTTGCGCCGCCGTTTGGGCCCTTGCTCAAAAATGAGTTTTCGGATATCAAAAAAGTTACCCGTATATACCCGGCAGGCGGCAGCTTAGTGATAAGGTATAAAGACAAATTGCTTACTGAGACCGAAGGCTACTTCGCCGATGAGAATTTGTTCGATTTTTTTAATATTAAAACAACCCAGGGAGATCCAAAGTCGGCATTGTCAGATCCATTTACGATGATGATGACCGAAGAAATGGCGCATAAATATTTTGGCAACGAAGACCCGATAAATAAGGTGGTGCGGCTGGGCAACCAGTTTAATTTTAAGGTGACCGGAATTTTTGAACCGTTGCCGGCTAATTCGCAGTTTCATGCTAAAATGCTATTTTCATTTAATACCCTGAACGACACAGCGGTTTACGGACGAAAGAGTTTACAAACCAACTGGGGCAATAATTCCTTTTTCACCTACCTGTTGTTCCCCAAAGGATATAACGCAGATAAAGTGGCCGCGCAGTTCCCTGCTTTTTTGGATAAGTACGTTGGTACACGCGAGTCAAAAAACAGTAAACTATCGTTTCAAAAATTCCTGAGTATCCACCTGCATTCTCATCTTGATGATGAGCTTGATCAAAACGGCGATATCAAAAGGGTTTGGATATTTTCGGCCATTGCACTGTTTATCCTGCTTATCGCCTGCATCAATTACATGAATTTGTCAACGGCCCGTTCGGCCTTAAGGGCAAGGGAAATAGGTATCCGTAAGGTTATTGGCGCGCAGCAAAAGGAAATTATTATCCAGTTTTTAAGCGAATCGGTATTGATCACCGCATTTTCGCTGATACTGGCACTTGGTATTACCTATTCGGTAATTCCGCTGGTGAATACTTTTTCGGGATTATCGTTATCCTTTAACCTGTTGTTTCAACCGCAGGTAGTTACAGCCATTGTTGCAATGCCTTTTGTCATTGGTATTATCAGCGGCATTTATCCGGCTATCTTTATGTCGTCATTTAAACCTGTAAAAGTGTTAAAGGGCCTGGTTAAAGTAGGGTCGGGCAGTATTTCGTTCAGGAAGGTATTGGTGGTTATCCAGTTCTCCATATCTATCATTTTAATTGTTGCCACTACTATTGTTTTTCAGCAATTGAGGTACATGCAGCAAAAGGCGCTGGGTTTTAATAAAGATCATATACTAACCGCAGCCAATCCTTTTAACCCCGGGCAGTTTGAGGTTTTTAAAAATGAGGTTACCAAAGAAGGTATTGTGAAAGATGTATCCCGTTCGTCGCGGATCCCATCGGGCAGATTATTGGACGACCAGGGGATTTCGGTGATGCAGAACGGATCGTCAAAAATGGTGAACGCAGATGTAAAATACATCAATACCGATTACGGTTTTATACCAACTTACGGAATGAAAATGGCTGCAGGCCGTAATTTTTCGAAAGATTTTGGAACCGACACTAACAACTATGTAATCAATGTTTCGGCCGCAAAAGTGTTGGGCTGGCAAACTCCCGAGAGCGCCGTTGGCAAAGAAATTAACTATGGTGGCGTAAAAGGGAAGATAATAGGTGTAGTGAATGATTTCCATTTCGAATCACTGCATCAAAATATCATCCCGTTACTGATGCGCATGCCGTCATTCGCCAACAACAGTTATCGCCGGTTATCTGTTAAAATTGATGGTGATCACGTTCAGGAGGCCATTAATACCCTGGAGCAGGCCTGGAAAAAATATCAGCCCGAAACCCCGTTTGAATATGTTTTCCTGGATGATAAATTTCAAAAGCTGTACAACAGCGAGCAGCAGCAAGGCAGCTTGTTTACCATATTCTCGTTCATTGCCATATTTATAGCTTGTTTGGGCTTGTTTGGTTTGTCGGCATTTACCATTACACAGCGGGTTAAGGAGATAGGCGTACGTAAAGTATTGGGCGCCAGTATCTCACAAATAGTAACCGAACTATCTAAAGACTTTTTAAAACTGGTGCTTATTGCATCGGTAATTGCATTGCCTATAGCATGGTACTCTATGAGTAAATGGCTGCTTGATTTTGCCTTCCGCATTAGCATCCAATGGTGGGTGTTTGTAATGGCAGGCGTAATTGCGGTTGTCATCGCTTTTTTAACCATCAGCTTTCAATCCATCAAAGCGGCATCGGCAAACCCGGTTAAAAGCTTGAGATCGGAGTAGTCATTGGGTCATTTGCTTCGCGTCATTAAGTCATTGAATTTTCAATAATGACTTAATGACCAAATGACTCAATGACAAGGCACTAATAAACTAATGAACCAGTGAACTAATGAACCAACAAAATGATTAAAAACTATTTTAAAATAGCCCTGCGCAACTTTTGGCGGCACAAGTTTTTTACGTTTATCAATGTTATCGGCTTGTCTATCGGGATTAGTTCGGCGCTGGTTATTTATTTGATAGTACATTTCGATTTTACTTTTGATAAGTCGGTTCATGATAGCGAGCGGATATACAGGGTAGTTTCCAATTATACCTATGCCGGCGAACCGGCCTATAACCGCGGTGTTTGCGGCCCCTTGCCCGAGGCCGTGCGTACGCAGGTTAGCGGTGTTGAAGTGGCAGCCCCGTTCTTTGCTTTATATCAGCCTAATGTATTTATCCCGGGTAAGTCCGGGGTCCCGGTTAAATTTAAACTACAGGATAACGTGGTATTGGCCGACGAGCGCTATTTTGAGCTTTTTAACTATACCTGGCGTGCCGGCAAAGCTAAAACCGCATTCAACGGCCCCAACCAGGTAGTGCTGACCACCGACCAGGCCGAAAAATATTTTCCCAAACTATCATTCAACCAAATGATGGGCAGGGTTATTACCTATGATACCTTAAATACCGTCGTTACCGGCATCATAGAGCCGTTAAAAGGCAATACTGATTTTAAATCGCAGGCCTTTATATCTTACTCAACAGCAACTAATAACAAGGCTTTACAAGACGAATTAAGGCCGAAACACTGGGGTGGTACAACACCTGCATCGCAGCTTTTTATTAAATTATCTCCCCAGGCTACAGTTGCTCAAATAACCAGGCAACTGAATGAAATCCTGAAAAAGCATAACCCGCCAACGCCATCCAATAAAGGCAACACGCGCAGCTTTGCTTTACAGCCGCTAAGTGATGTGCATTTTAATGCGCTTTACGGTACTTTTTATGGCGGGCGGACCGCAAATAAAACAACGTTGTATGGCTTGCTGGCAATAGCTACGTTTTTATTGTTGCTGGGTTGTATTAACTTTGTTAACTTAACAACCGCACAGGCTGCTCAAAGGGCAAAGGAGATAGGTATCCGTAAAACCATGGGCAGCAGCCGCTTGCAACTCATCATCCAGTTTTTAAGCGAGACATTTTTTATCACTTTAATCGCGGTTGTTATCTCGGTTTTGATTGCGCCGGTGATCCTTAACTTGTTTAAAGATTTTATTCCCGAAGGGATCACGTTAGATCTTTTAAATCAGCCCAATCTTATCGTATTTCTCTTGGCGCTCACATTTATAGTGAGTTTGTTATCCGGGTTTTATCCGGCGGTTTTACTATCGGGTTATAAACCGGTTTTGGTACTTAAAAACCAGGCATCGTCAAACAGCAGTAAAACACGGAATGCGTGGTTGCGTAAATCGCTCACGGTAACGCAATTTGTAATAGCCCAGTTTTTTATTATGGCCACCGTATTGGTTAGCAAGCAAATATATTATGCGTTGCATAAAGACCTGGGGCTGAAAAAAGATGCTATTTTAATCATCAATTCGCCATGGAAAAACCGCACAGAAAGCCGTAACCAGGTATTTTTAAATAAGATTACCGCGCTGCCACAGGTGCAATTGGTAAGCCTGGGCAAAGATGCGCCATCATCAGATAACGGTAACTCTACCGAGGCTACTTTCCGCGATGGCAAAAAGGAAATTAAAATGGAGCTGGCTGAAAAATTCGGCGACGAAAACTACATCAAAGTTTACCACATTAAATTAATTGCCGGGCGCAATTTACTACCGGGTGATACCTCAAAAGCATTTTTGATAAATGAAACCTACGCACATGCTATCGGATTTAAAAACCCCGCCGACGCGGTAGGCAAATACATCGACAATTTTAACGGAGATGTTAAAATGCAGATCATCGGTGTAGTACATGATTTTCATGCCGAATCATTACATGCGCCAATTAGTCCGATATGTATTTTAACTGAGCGTAATAACTATAACAATGGTACATTTCACATTGCCTTAAAACAGCAGTCGGCGGGTGGCGATGACTGGAAAAAAGCGATTGCTGCGATGGAAAGATCATGGAAGGAGATTTATCCCGAAGATGATTTTGAATACCACTTTTTTGACGAAAATATTGCCAGGTTCTACGATGCCGAGCAGCATACATCAACCTTGTTAACCTGGGCTACGGGGCTATCTATATTCATCAGCTGCCTGGGTTTGTTAGGGCTGGCTATTTATAACACCAACCAGCGTACTAAGGAGATAGGGGTACGTAAAGTTCTTGGCGCCACCGTATCGCAGATAGTTGCGTTACTATCAACCGAGTTGATACTACTGATACTGCTGGCATTTGCGCTGGTTACGCCATTAGCCTGGTACGCCATGAACAAATGGATGCAAAGCTTTGCCGACCGTACCAGCATCAGCTGGTGGATTTTTGTGCTAAGCGGCGGCGGCATGCTGTTAACCGCACTGATAACATCAAGCTTTCAAACAATAAAAGCCGCGATGGCAAACCCCACCAGGAGCCTCAGAAGTGAGTGAGTCAGTCATTGGTCATTTGCTGCGCTCTCATTAGTCATTGGGTTTTTCGTTTTGGGATTTATTCTTTAGAGTTTAGAAATT
This sequence comes from Mucilaginibacter sp. P4_C11, assembly GCF_056402115.1. NCBI lineage: Bacteria > Pseudomonadati > Bacteroidota > Sphingobacteriia > Sphingobacteriales > Sphingobacteriaceae > Mucilaginibacter > Mucilaginibacter sp. P4_C11. Next base: position 126,434 of record NZ_JBFUIA010000021.1, read on the forward strand.
AACATTTAGAGTTTAGGATTTAGATATTAGAATTTAATTTTCAGCCATGATAAAAAATTACTTCAAGATTGCGTTCCGTAATTTCGGACGGCACAAGTTGTTTACAATGATCAACATTGTGGGTTTGTCTATCGGCATTAGTGCCGCTTTGGTAATTTACGTTATTGTAAATTATGATTTTACGTTTGATAAAAACCATAGGGATAGCGATAAGATTTACCGAGTGGTTACCGAGTATTCGTTTTCGGGCAATGTGGGGTATAACGGTGGCGTTACCGGCCCATTGGCGGGGGCTGTAAAAGCCGAGGTAACTGGCGTAAAAGATGTGGTGCCGTTTTTTACCAATGGCGGCATGAATGTATTTATAGCTAATAATACCAACGTACCCACGAGGTTTAAAGATCATGATAACATTGTACTGGCTGATGGCAGGTATTTTGCACTATTTGACTATACCTGGCTTGCAGGGGCAGCTAAAACGGCGCTGAACGAGCCTTACCAGGTGGTGCTAACGTCAGATCAGGCTAAGATATATTTTCCTAAACTATCCTATAGCCAGATGCTGGGCAAAACGGTAACTTATGATACCATTAAAACTACTGTTACCGGTATTATACAAACACCTAAAGAAAACACCGACTTTAATTTTCATGATTTTATATCCTATAGTACTGGCCTTAACAATCCAGCCCTCAAAGATAATCTTCAGTTAACAGCATGGGGGAGTACCACGTCGGCATCCGTGTTGTTCGTCAAACTTGCAGATAACGCATCGGTAGCTAATGTTGAAAAGCAGCTGAATGTATTGCTGAAAAAACATAATCCGCCTAAAAAGGAAGACGCCGGCAATACCCAGGTTTTTCATTTGCAGCCGTTAAGCGATCTGCACTTTAACAAAGATTACAATAATTTTGATGGCGGGCACACAGCCAGTAAAACAACCTTATATGGTTTATTGGTTATCGCTGCATTTTTGTTGCTATTAGGTTGCATCAACTTTGTAAACCTTACCACGGCCCAGGCTTCGCAACGCGCCAAAGAAATAGGTATCCGTAAAACAATGGGAAGCACCCGCCGCCAGCTGATAACCCAATTTTTAAGCGAAACCTTCCTGGTAACCATTTTTGCAGTAATTATAGCGCTACTGGCCGCGCCATCCATACTTAAGCTATTTGCCGATTTTACCCCCAAAGGTATCACGGTTGATTACCTGCATCATGGCAATATCCTGCTGTTTATGCTTGCATTAGTTGTAGTGGTAAGTATATTATCCGGCTTTTACCCCGCGCTGGTATTGTCGGGCTATAAGCCGGTTGATGTGTTTAAAAACCAGGCGCACTCGGGCACAAGTAAAACTCGTAACGCATTTCTGCGTAAATCGTTAACTACAGTTCAGTTTATTATAGCACAGTTTTTTATCATGGCTACACTATTGGTGAGCAAACAAATTTATTACGCACTGCATAAGGACCTGGGCTTTCAAAAGGATGCTATTGTCAATATAAGTATTCCATATAAAAATATGAACCCGGGGACAAAACAGGTATTTAAAAATAGGCTTGCTGCAATGCCTCAGATTGAATTAATGAGTGTTGGTGGCGCCCCTCCGTCATCCGGCAACACCAACAGTACCGAAATGACCTATAAGGATGGTAAAAAAGAGATTAAGACCGATGTGCAGCAAAAATACGGCGATGAAAATTATATAAAAGTATATAAAATAAAACTCCTTGCCGGTCGTAACATACACCAGAGCGATTCGGGAAAAGCTTTTATCATTAATAAGACGTATGCAAAAATATTAGGCTTCAAGAACCCGGCCGATGCAGTTGGTAAAATTCTTGACTTTGATAATCATAAAAATGAGATTGTTGGTGTAACAGCTGATTTTTATCAAAAGTCGTTGCATTCGGCCATTCAGCCATTGGTCATTTTAATACCCACCAATAAATGGGGCACCCGCACTTTCCATATAGCCCTAAAACCGCAAACCACCAATGGCGGTGAATGGAAAAAGGCAATAAACAATATGGGAAAAACATGGAAGGAACTATACCCGGATGATGACTTTGATTATAGTTTTTATGATAAAAATATCGAAAAATTTTATGAATCGGAGCAACATACATCTACCTTGCTTACCTGGGCAACGGGCCTATCCATATTTATTAGTTGTTTAGGTTTGTTAGGCCTGGCTATGTATACCACCAATTTACGCACCAAAGAAATTGGCGTACGCAAGGTACTCGGCGCATCGGTAGCGCAGATTGTCACCCTGCTATCAACCGAATTGATATTACTTATTTTACTTGCGTTTGTGCTGGTTACACCATTGGCCTGGTATGCCATGAACAAATGGATGGAAAGTTTTGCCGACCGTACCACTATCAGTTGGTGGATATTTGTGGCAAGCGGTGCAGGTATGCTGCTGGCTGCACTGTTTACACTAAGCTTCCAAACCGTAAAAGCCGCGGTTGCTAACCCGGTGAATAGTTTGCGTAGCGAATAGTTGGTTCATTGGTTCACTGGTTGAATCGTTCATTGGTTCACTGGTTCATTAGTTCATTGGTCCTGTCTGATGGCGTGCAGCTGATTCCAGGAAGCCAGGCTTAAAACGCTCTGTCCGCCATGCCCGCGTTCTAATGACTCAATGACTCAATGACTCAATGACTCAATGAGTCAACGAACCAATAAAATTAATGAACAAAACCACCAATGAACTAATGAACCAATAAGATGATAAAGAATTATATCAAGATAGCCCTCCGTAATTTACAACGCAACAGGGTTTATTCCCTGATAAACATAGCCGGGCTTACTATTGGTATGGCGGCGTGCCTACTGGTTGCTACAGTCGTGATAGATGACCTGTCGTACGATAGGCAATGGAAAAACGCGGATAACATTTACCGGGTAATAACGGTAGACAACAGCGATAAAAACTTAGTGGATAGATCGCCCCGAAGCTTTACCGGCTTGGGGCCAACCCTGAAAGCGAATTTTCCGGAGGTAAAGGATTATTGCAGGATGGTAGACAGAGAGTCCCGGTATAAACTGGGTGATAACAGGGATGGCGTAAGCATTGTTGCACTATCAGCCGAACCAAGCGTTTGGAATATGCTGGACTTTTCGGTTGTGCTTGGCAACCCTAAGAAGTTTGTTTCCGGGTACCCGAACCTTGTCATCACCGAAAAAATAAGGAAGCAGTATTTTGGTAACCTAAACCCCATAGGGAAAACAATAACAGATATTCCCGATTTTGGTAAAGCAAAGACATACATTATTACCGGTATTATAAAGGATATTCCTTCAAACACGCATTTAAGGGCAGATATGTTGATTTTAAATGAACATGATGCAGACTACAATCAACTTAATAAAGCAGGCTTTGGCACATTTACTTCGCAATACATTCTGCTAAAACCGGGCACTTCGATAAAAATGTTTAGTGCCAAGGTTAATAAATGGTACGCGCAATTTACAAAGGGAAACAGCAGGAATGTTAGCTACGAGTTTCAACCGATGACAGATGTTTATTTAAAGTCTGATTTTGGGGGATACCAACGTGTACAGGGTAAAATAAGCAATGTATACATCTTTAGCGGCATCGCGGCGTTGTTATTAATTATTGCCTGCATCAACTTCATTAATTTAACCACCGCACGCGCATTGAAACGGATAGCCGAAGTAGGGATCCGTAAAGTACTTGGCGCTGCCAAGGCCGATTTGATTGCCCAGTTTTTGTTTGAGTCGATTTTGTTTTTCGTTATATCTTTTGCCATAGGCATATTTATTTATAGCATTTTACTTAACCCGGTCGAAAACTATTTAGGGTACAAACTCACATTGACACTATCCGGCAACATTGGCATGTTTTCGGCCATATGCGGGGTGGTTTTACTGGTGAGTTTATTAACCGGATTATACCCGGCTTTACTTTTATCAGGGCGTTTACCGGCAACTGCTTTAAAAGGCAACACCGGCACGCAACAGGGTAGTGGTGTATTACGCAAGACTTTGGTTATAGTACAGTTCACCATATCTGTAGCGGTGCTAATTTGTACAACTGTTGTTCAAAAACAGCTTAAGTTTATTAATAACAAAGATTTAGGATACGATAAAAACAACTTGCTGCGTATTAACGAAACAGATTGGGGTACAAGTGGCGATGCCTTTAAACAAGAAGTGCTGAAGATTGCCGGTGTTGAAAATGCCAGTATCAGTACCTGGTATCCATCCGGCGGTGGCGGCTTTATGACAACAATGGTTGACGATCCTAATCAAAAGGGCAATAAAATTCAGGCCACCTATATCAAAGCTGATGTAGATTTGGTTAGTACCTTAAAACTCCAATTGCAGAAGGGACGGTTGTTTAGCAATAAATTTGGAAATGATGCTTTAAACTCAGATTCATTAATGCAAAAAAGCATGGAGAAGTTTGAGGAAGCGCAAAAAACGCAGCCTGTTTTAATTACAGCTTATACAGCACAGGCGTTCAATATCAAAGAATTAAACAAGCCTATATTAAACATGCGCGGGATACCAGTGGGTATTATTAAAGATTTCAATAACGAATCGCTTAAAATTGCGATGTCGCCAACGTTAATTGTAGCCGACAATAAAATTACCTATGGCAGTATGCTGATGAGGGTGCAGCCTGGTAGCCAGAAGCAGGTATTAACCAACGTTGATAAACTATGGAAGCAATTTTTCCCCGGTAAAATATTTGAATACCGATGGGTAAACGATTTGTTGCAGGAGCAGTATAAGGCCGATAGTAAACTGCAGCAGCTTTTTACATTGTTTAGTTTCCTGATTGCATTTATGGCATGTATGGGCCTATTTGGCCTGGCAACGTTTACTGCCGAGCAGCGCATTAAAGAAATTGGCATTCGTAAGGTTTTAGGCGCCTCGGTAACATCAATCACCACTTTGCTATCAATTGATTTTGTGAAGCTTGTGCTGGTAGCAATTGTAATAGCCGCGCCGATAGCCTGGTTAAGCATTGGTAAATGGCTGCAAACTTATGCTTACCGAATACAACCCGATATTGGCCTGGTATTTATGTCGGGAACAATTGCAGTGGTTATGGCACTGATAGCGGTTGGTTATCACACCATAAAAGCTGCCACAGCCAACCCGGTTAAAAGTTTAAAGAGTGAATAAGAACATTTTCAGACAGGGTGACTTTAATTTAAAAATTACTGGTTTAACAAATTTTAACTTCTGATCCAAAGCTTTTTACCTATCATCGTATAAGTAATATCTGCATGATTAAAAACTACTTAAAAATAGCCTGGCGTAATTTGTGGAAGCACAAATTTTATACCCTTATTAATGTATTCGGCTTATCCATGGGGATAGCGTGCAGCATTATTCTGTTCCAGTTTATTAGCTATCACCTAAGTTTCGATGCCTATCATCACAACAAAAAATCGTTGTATAAAATAGTTGAACAGCTGCATCTTGAGGATGGCACTACACTATATGAAAAAGGTGCGCCAATGGTGTTGGCCCGCGCTATTAAAACAGCGCTACCGCAGATAAAAGACGCCGCCGTTTTGGTTCAAAAGCGTTCGTTCACCATATCGGTTCCGCAAAGCGACGGGGCGGAGAAGAAGTTGTTTTATGAAAAAGATAATGTTGGCCTTGCCGATAAGCACTGGTTTAACATGCTTGACTATACATGGCTTGCCGGCAGTGCCGAAACTGCCTTTAATGATCCGGATAATGCAGTTATCACCCAAAAATTGGCGCTAAAATATTTTGGTACCGACGATGCTGTTGGCCGGGTTATCCGCCTGGATAGTAAGCACAATTTTAAGGTGACCGGGGTATTGGCCGATAATGTGGATAATACCGATTTTAAGTGCGATATGTTTTTATCGCTAACCGCCCTTAAAACTCTTTACCCTGATGTTCAAAAAGATTTCCAGGAAAGCTGGTCTTGGGAAGACTCACGGAATGTTATATTTCTGCAATTACCGCCAAATCTATCTCCCCAAAAGGTTGAGGCTACCATACCCAAACTGATGGATAAGGAAGCTGCAAAAACCTTCAAATACTTTTTGCAACCTATAAATGAGGTGCATTTTGATGGCCGGTATAGCGGCGTAATACAAAAATCATTGTTAAGCACGCTGGGCATTGTGGGTTTATTGCTTATTGTGATAGCCTGTGTGAACTTTGTTAATATGGCAACTGCCCAAAGCTTTAAACGCGCCAAAGAAATTGGCACCCGTAAAGTTTTAGGCAGTACCCCGGTTGCTATATTCATCCAGTTTATTACAGAGACGGCATTAATAGTTTTGGCCGCCGGACTATTAGCGGTCTTGTCAGTTTGGATGTTTTTACCGGTGTTAAATTCCTGGCTGCAAACTACGCTTACATTTAATTTTACCCACGATAAAACGCTGTTTGTTTTTATTGCCCTATCAATGCTGATAATTACCATTGCTGCAGGGTTTTACCCCGCTTTGGTATTAAGCAGGTTTAAACCTGTAAATGCGTTGAAAAACCAGGTTGGCGGGCATTCGCAAGCTGCCGGGTTTAGCCGTAAAAGCCTCATCGTTATTCAAAATGTAATTGCGCAGGTGCTTATTATCGGTACTATTATTATCACCATGCAGGTACGCTACCTGAAGACTGCCGACCTTGGTTTTAATAAAACAGGCGTAGTGATGCTTCCATTGCCCGATTTTGACAAGAGTAAAACAGGTTTTTTCCGGAACCAGCTACTGGCTAACCCCGCTATAAGCGCCGTTTCTTTTTGTTACAGGGCACCTTCTTCAACAGCCGATAAAGGTGGATCGATAAAGTACGAGGGGAGGGACTGGGAGAAGTTTGTAGGCCGCACTTTGATGGGCGATGCAGGCTATGCCAAAACATTCGGTTTGCGGATTATAGCAGGCAGAAATATTGCCGAGGCAGATTCGGCCAAAGAATACCTGGTGAACGAGCGACTGGTTAAACAATTAGGTATCAAAGATCCCCAGAAAATAATTGGCCGCCAATTTACCGCCGGAGACCTGACTGATAAACCAGGTACAATTGTGGGGGTTGTGAAGGATTTTCACGCCAAATCGCTTTACAAAGTAATAGAACCGTCGTATATCAGCACCCTCCGTGCCCAGTATCAGTACGCAGGCGTAAGGATCGATCTGAAAAACCGGGCTGTTGCTTTATCACAAATCCAAAAAGTATTTCAATCGGTATTCCCGGAAAATGTATTTGAATACCGTTTCCTGGACGAACAGATTAACGATTTTTATCAGAAGGAAGACTTGCTGAACAAACTCATTACTTCCAGCGCGGTAATTGCCATTTTTATCAGCTGTTTGGGCCTTTTAGGGTTAATATCGCTGCTCACCATGCAGCGCACCAAAGAAATAGGCATCCGTAAAGTGCTTGGAGCATCGGTAACCAACGTCACCGCACTACTCTCAGCCGATTTTATTAAACTGGTTGTTATTGCCATTGTAGTAGCATCGCCCATAGCCTGGCTAACGATGAGTAAATACCTTCAGGATTTTGCTTACCGGATAGATATTCAATGGTGGGTGTTTGTATTAGCAGCGGCCTTATCTGTCCTGATAGCATTTGCAACAGTATGTTATCAATCGCTTAAAGCGGCAATGGCCAACCCGGTTGAAAGTTTGCGAAACGAATAGTCGGCAGTTTTAACTAAAATAACTTGTCGCACCCCACGTTTGATAATGTCGTCTCTTTAAATGTCTGCCTAAACAAATGAGATATATCATAAGTGCCTTAATTCTCGGCTTCTTTACCTGCAATCTTTTTGCGCAGGATAAACTGCCGGATGCCGCTAATTTACCAAACCAGGTTGGCGATATTATATTTAACCCCCAAACAGACCAATACGATTTTAAGCTTTGCGATAAGGATAATATTTACCAATACTACGGGTTAAATACATCTTATAAAGGCGAGGCAAAAACATTAAAGAAAGAACTTTTTGCCAAAATGGTTTATCAGCCACAATTTAAACAGGTTACAGGGTCCGTTACCGTTCGCTTTATTGTGAATTGTAAGGGGCAAACCGGCTGGTTCCGAATTTATCAGTTAGACGCCAGTTATCGCAAGGTTGCCTTTCCGGCAATTTTTGTTAGCATGATATCAACGGCTGTAAAAAGCTTGAAAGGCTGGGTTCCCGGTAAACTTCCAAATGGCACAGTTTGCGATACCTACTATTATTTGCACTTCAAGGTAGTTAATGGTCATGTTAAAGATATAACCATATGAAAAAGTACCTGTTGATCTTAATTTGGTTAAGTGGGGGAATGCTTAAAGCGCAAACAAATTGCAATATTTATACGGATAAGCCACACCAGGTGGCATGCCAGTATTATACAGATGCTATTCAATACCCACAGGGATCTAAAAATTCACAGCAACTTTTTATCTATTCGTTACAGGCCTGTGCCACTTTTGGGCCAACCTTATGTGAAATGTCGGTGCCTTATTTAAAACGGGGCGATTTTTACACCTGGAAAATATTAATGGATAAAGCAGTGCAAGCTGATCCGGCCGAATACTTAAGCGTTAGGGGCTGGTGTTATTTTAAATTTCTGAAGGATTACAAGAATTGCTATGCCGATTTGTACCGTTTATATAAACTAACCAAGGGCTTGCCCGGTTATACAGGCGATGGCGACTATGACCTGCGCATGGTGATGGCAATGGCCCAGCACGAATTGGGCAATAATAAACTGGCCCTGCATTATTTTAACGAATGTATTGGCGATCATGAAAGGAAAAAAGTTTTAGGACTTTACGATTATTTACACAGGGGAGTTATGCTATTAAAAATGAAAGATATGCTGCCGCACTGGCCGATCTGAAGTTGGAAGTTAACAAATACCCAAAGCTTGCAGATGCTCATTATTATATTGGGCTTACCTATTTAGCAATGCACAACAAAATCAACGCCGCCAAATCGCTCAAATATGCCCTTGAGTTGTACCTTGAAACCGGCTACCACCATGCCGACCCTTACAAGGAAGAGCCAGACCAGGTTTACCTGTCGGATATAACCGAGGCGCTGGCCAAAGCCGAAAGCTAACCGGGTCCTGATGTTTTACTAAAAATTAAAGTACCAAAATCACTGTATCATTACCGTACACCCACTGTTACGCTTACGAACATGTTCGTAATTCTGATATAATTTAACTTGTTTATTATCAGTTATTTAATGTTTTGGTATGTGTTTTAAACCATGTGTACAAATCTGCAGATCACATGATTAAAAATTACATCAAAATAGCGTGGCGTAATATAGTAAGGCACAAGGCCTATTCAAGTATAAATATAGCTGGGCTTACGGTTGGCATTGCCGCCTGTTTGCTCATTTTTGTTATCATTAATTTTGAGCTGAGCTTTGATAAATTTCAGCCCAACTACAAAAACATATACCATGTTGTAACCCAGGAAAAACACGAATCCGACCTTACCTATAATCCGGGTATCGCAGTGCCTGCTACCGAGGCCCTTCGGTTAGATTTTCCGCAGGCAAAGGTAGCAGCCTTAAACAGTAGCTACGGCAGCCAGATAACCGTTCCTGAAATTACCGGCACAGGTAAAGGCGATAAAAAATTCACCGAAAACCTGGGTGTTTTATTCATTGAACCTCAATTCTTTGATATTTTTAGTTCAAAATGGCTGGCTGGCACCGCATCTGTTTTAAAAGATCCGGATATGGCAGTGATTGACAAAAGCATGGCCAACAAATACTTTGGCGACTGGAAAAATGCGGTTGGCAAGACCCTTAAAATGGACAACGTTATAACGCTTAAAGTTGCCGGGGTTATTGAAGACGCGCCTGTTAATACCGATTTTCCGTTTAAAATAATGGTATCGTTTGTGAGTTGGAAAGCTCACGGTAAAGATTATAACTACAGCGGCGAATGGGGATCGACAAGCAGCAACCACCAGGTTTTTATGCTTATGCCCCCCAATATAAGTGCCGATAATGTTGGCAAGCAGCTGGAAGCTTTTTCGCGCAAGCACTTTAAAAAAGGTATATCTGAAACCCACCTCCTGGCTCAACCACTATCGCTGTTTCATTTTGATACCCGTTTTGGTAACCCGCTGGCCGATCATACCATGAGTTATGCAACGTTGCGTACTATATCGCTCATTGCGTTACTGATCATCGTAATGGCGTCCATTAATTTTATAAACCTATCTACGGCGCAATCCGTTGGCCGTTCAAAAGAAGTGGGCATCCGCAAAGTATTAGGCAGCACACGTAAGCAATTGATAGCACAGGTTATTGGCGAAACTACGCTGGTGGTGTTCTTTTCGGTAGTGCTGGCTTTAGGTATAGCAAAGTTGGCTATGCCACAACTTAAAAGCATTGCCAATGTACCCGAAAGCATTGGTTTATTCACTGCCGAAAACCTGCTGTTTTTACTTGTTGTAATGATAGTTGTCATTGTGTTGTCGGGCATTTACCCCGCTATGGTGGTATCGGGTTTCAAACCTGTTTTGGCTTTGAAAAATAAGATCACGGCTGCTTCAATTGGCGGCATTCCGTTACGCAGGGCGCTGGTTATTACTCAGTTTGCGATATCTCAATTATTAATGATTGGCACTATAGTGGCCATGAACCAAATGGATTTTGTAAACAAAGCCGATCTTGGCTTTAATAAAGAAGCGGTGCTGGTTATTCCAGGCTACACCGATAGCATCAGTTTGGGTAAAATGGTAGCCTATCGTCAACAGCTTATGCAAAATTCTGCTGTAAAATCGGTTAGTTTTAGTTCGGATGCGCCATCGTCAGAAAATAACTGGGGCACCAATTTTAATTTTAATAATAACACAAAAGATCCTGGTTTTAACACCTATTTAAAGTTTGGCGATGCCGATTATTTTAAAACCTTCGGGCTCCAATTCTCCGCAGGCAAAGGATATGATGTAAGTGATACTGCCAGGCAGGTGGTGGTCAATGAAACATTTATCCATAAGTTGGGAATCCAAAATGCCGAGAGCGCTATTGGTAAAACCGTACGAATGGGTGGCAATGGCAGGTGGATGCCTATAACCGGTGTAGTTAAGGATTTTAAAACCAACTCGCTGCGCGAAACCGTGAAGCCAATAGTTATCGCCCCGGCAAAAAAATTTGAAGGCAATGTTGCCATTAAAATCCAGACCAAAAACTTAAGTAAAACCGTTGCCGAATTGCAAAAACTGTGGGAGAACACTTACCCCGAATATGCCTACAACGGATATTTCCTGGATGATAATATTGCTAAATTTTACCAGGCAGAAAACCAGATGGCCATGGTTTACAAAATATTTGCAGGCATAGCCATCTTTATTTCCTGCCTGGGTTTATACGGCCTGGTATCGTTTATGGCGGTGCAACGCACCAAAGAGGTTGGCATCCGTAAAGTATTAGGGGCATCGGTAAGCAGTATTGTTTACCTGTTTTCTAAAGAGTTTGTGGTGCTTATCATTATATCCTTTGTAATTGCCATGCCATTGGCCTGGTACGTGATGACGGGCTGGCTACAAAACTTTGCCTATCGCATATCGTTAAGCGCCTGGATATTCCTGTTGGCCATGGCTTCATCGGTAGTTATTGCCTGGGTAACGGTAGGGTACAAGGCCGTGCGTGCGGCCTTGGCTAATCCGGTGAAAAGCTTGCGTAGTGAGTAGTTGTGAGTTGTGAGTGAAATTGGGCACGCAAGTTAGAATTTAAGATTTGCGTAAGTCCCTTAATTTTTAGGGTTTAGGATTTAGAATTTAATTATCATGATAATGAACTTCCTGAAAACAACGTTCCGTAGCTTGTTAAAAAACAAGGCTTACAGTTTTTTGAATATCGCGGGGCTTGCAATAGGCATTGCCTGCGCATCTATTATATTTCTGTGGGTTCAGGACGAGCTTACGTTTAACCATAACTTTCAAAAAAGGGATAACATTTACGTTATCTATGAAAACCAAACCTATGAAGGTAAGGTTTCTACTTTTCATGCCACGCCAGGCCCCATGGCCAAATCATTAGTCGCGGATATTCCAGGCATAAAAACGGCTGCCCGATCGGGCGGTACCGGCGATGTTTTGTTTTCTCTTGGCGATAAATCCATTAACGAACAAGGAGATTACGCCGATGCCGGGATATTTTCGATCCTGAAACTACCTTTTGTTTATGGCGATGCCAACAATGCTTTTCGTGATGTGCATTCGGTGGTAATTAATACAACAATGGCCAAAAAGTTTTTTGGCGATGCCAACCCGGTAGGCAAAACGCTTAAGATGAATAACGAGCAGAATTTTACTGTTACCGGCGTAATCAATGATCTGCCTAAAAATTCGACAATGCAGTTTCATTGGCTGGCGCCGTTAAACGATGTTGACCCTAAGAAGCCCTGGATGAAGGATTGGGGTGCTAACTGGGCACATACTTATTTAGAGTTGGAACCTAACGCCGATGTTAATGCCGTTAATAAAAAGCTGGCCAACTACATTGGAACCAAAAAGACGGGCAACAATACGCAATCATTTCTTTTTGCCATGAACGACTGGAATTTGTACAATAATTTCACCGATGGTAAAATGGATGGCGGCCGCATTGTTTATGTGCGTTTATTTGCCATTATTGGCTTCATCATATTATTTATAGCCTGTATCAATTTCATGAACCTGGCAACAGCCCGGTCAGAAAGGCGGGCCAAAGAGGTTGGTGTGCGTAAGGTGATGGGGGCTGGCAAAGGTAAACTCATTAGTCAGTTTATTGGCGAAGCCTTAATTATGTCATTTATAGCCGTTGTTGTGGCTGTATTATTGGTTGCTTTAGCGCTGCCGGCTTTCAATAACCTGGTTCAAAAAGAGCTGGCTATTAACCTGTTTGCTGCCGGTCATGTTATTTACTTAGTAGCGATAGGCACAATCACTGGCCTGCTTGCTGGTAGCTATCCGGCTTTTTACTTGTCCTCTTTTAACCCTATAACGGTTTTAAAAAGTATCAAAATAAAGTCAAGTACAAGCTCGGGCCTTATCAGGCAAAGCCTGGTGGTTATCCAATTTTCAATTTCAATTATATTGATTATCGGCACCGTGGTAATCTATCAACAGATACAGCACGTAAAAAACCGCAAACTGGGATTTAATAAAAACGACCTGATCAGCATCAGCACGCAAGGTAAACTGGTTGAACACTTCCCTGCAGTTTACAACGAATTAAAAGAAACAGGTTTGGTTGAGGACGCCGCATTGAGTGACTATCCCGCTTTAGAGATTTGGAGCAATACCGATAATTACTCGTGGGAAGGCAAGGATGCATCAAAAAATCCATTAATAAGCCTGGAGAATGTTAACGACCATTTTTTATCAACCATGGGTATGAAGCTGGCATCCGGCAGAAATTTCCATTCAAATCAAACAACTGATAGTAATAACGTGATCATCAACGAAGCCTTTGCCAAACAAATGGGTAAACAAGGCCATGTTGGTGCTATTATAACAGAAGGCGGCTCAAAGCGCTTAACTGTAACCGGCATAGTTAAAAATTTCCTCTACAATGATATGTATGCCGCCAGTGCCCCCATGTTGTTATATAATCGTACCGACGGAGCCCGCTTTTTAACCATAAGGTTTAAACATGGAGCAAATTTGCCGGATGTATTGAGCAAAGTTGGCAGTATAATAAAATCCAATAATCCCGGCTATCCCTTCGATTATAAATTTGTTGACGACGAATTTGACCTGATATTTAAAACCGAAACACTGACCGGTACATTGGCCGGCGTTTTTGCGTCGTTAGCCATATTTATATCGTGCCTGGGTTTGTTCGGACTGGCCGCATACACAGCCGAGCGGAGGATAAAGGAAATAGGCATCCGCAAAGTTTTGGGCGCCAGCGTAGCTGGTTTAACCGGTTTATTATCAAAAGATTTTTTACAACCGGTAGGTATTTCCTGCCTCATAGCATTCCCGGTAGCCTGGTGGGCCATCAGTAACTGGCTGCAAAATTACCAATACCGGGTAAGCATCCACTGGTGGGTATTTGCTGCTGCAGGTATTATAACCGCGCTTATTGCCCTCGCAACCGTAAGTTTCCAGGCTATAAAAGCAGCGTTAAGTAATCCGGTTAAAAGTTTGAGGAATGAATGATTTAAGTCATTGGTTATTTGCTTCGCGTCATTATTCATTGGCAAAGCAAAATAACTTAACTACTCAATGAAAAAATACTAATCAACTAATGAACAAGTGAACCAATGAACTAACACTATGATCAAGAACTATTTAAAAATCGCCTGGCGTAATATCTTAAATAATAAGGTATACAGCGCCATTAATATATTGGGATTGGCTGCCGGTATGGCGGTAGCGCTTATTATTGGTTTGTGGGTGGTTAACGAGTTTTCGTATGACAAGTTTTTACCCAATTACAAGCAATTATACCAGGTTGAAGTGCACTTTACAACGCAGCAGGACGAGCATACCCAAGCTGCTGTTGCTATTCCTTTGGCCGAGGTGTTACGCAAACAAATTCCCGGCATCAAACACGTAGCCGAAACGGATTGGGTGGGCTGGCAATGGCACGACCTGTTGGTGGGCAACAAAAAGCTATACCTTGGCGGTGGTGCCGCGCATCCCGATTTTTTGAAAATTTTTCAGTATCCTTTTGTAAAAGGCAGTGCGAAGGATGCCTTTACCGATCCTAATTCTATCGTCATAGATGAGGCGACCGCTACTGCTTTATTTGGCAATGCCGACCCGATAAACAAAGTGATCCGTTATGATAACAGTCATAACCTGAAAGTAACCGGGGTTATTAAAAATATTCCTAAAAACGCAACCAAGCAGTTTAACTTTTTAACGCCCTTTAGCTTTAAAGAACAAACTGAAAGCTGGATGAAAAATGCCCGCGTAACCTGGACAAACAACTCCTTTAATATGTTTGTGGAGCTACAGCCAGGGGTACCCCTGGCGCAGGTGGCGCCCAAAGTGAAAAATCTTGTTTATGATAACAGCGTGCCCATGCGCTTAGCCCATCCGGAGGTTATCCTGCACCCAATGAAAGACTGGCACCTGTATACCGACTTTAAAAACGGTAAGGCTGTTGGCGGCTTTATTGATTATGTGCGCATGTTTAGCATCATAGGCATATTGGTATTGCTGATAGCCTGTATCAATTTCATGAACCTGAGTACTGCCCGCTCAGAGAAACGCGCCCGCGAGGTAGGGGTGAGGAAAGCCATCGGCTCGCAACGGAAAGACTTGATCGTTCAGTTCTTAGCCGAATCGTTGCTGATCACTTTTATCGCGTTCCTGTTCTCTATATTAATTGTTCAATTGGTTATCCCATCGTTTAATGAGCTAACAGGAGGTTTTATAGCTATTCCGTATACTAATCCGTTGTTCTGGGGCATCATGTTATTATACGTGGCCGTAACAGGCTTACTGGCAGGCAGCAGGCCGGCTTTTTACCTGTCGTCATTTAACCCGGTACAGGTTTTAAAAGGAACTATAAAGGTGGGCAAAGCTGCATCGTTACCACGCAAGGTATTGGTAGTATTGCAGTTTAGCTGCTCCATAGCGTTAATTATAAGTACGGTAATTGTTTACCAGCAAATTCAATATGCCAAAAGCAGGCCGACCGGCTATAGCGCCGAAAGGTTAATGATGACAGATATGAGCGGCGACCTGGAAGCCCATTTTGGTGCACTCAGGAATGATCTTTTAGCAAGCGGATTAGTAGAAAATGTAGCCTCGGCATCAAGCCCGGTAACCAATATATATAGTCACAATTCGCTTGATAAATGGCCGGGCAAAAGTGCCGGTGAAGACCCTGTCAACATCGGATCTATATCAGTGTCTGAAAGTTATTTTAAAACACTTGGAATGACCTTAAAAGCCGGCAGGGATTTTACAAGTAACTGGGCCAATGACACCTCGGACGTGATTTTGAACGAGGCAGCCGTAAAACGAATAGGTTTAAAAGACCCAATAAACCAACTGGTAACCTGGAATGGAAGTGCTAAACCCGTACGCATCATAGGGGTGGTGAAGGATGCGCTCATGGAATCGCCTTTTACGCCTATCCAGCCGGCTATTTTTAACCACGGCAGGGGAGGTAATAACATCATGTACCGCCTGGCAAAAAATGTGAGCATTCATGATGCTTTGCCAAAGCTTAACAAAATATTTGATACCTATAACCCCGCTTACCCATACATATACCAGTTTGTTGATGATGAGTATAACCATAAATTTAACCTGGAGCTACTTGTAGGCAAGCTTGCCGGTGTTTTTGCGGGGCTGGCTATATTTATTTCCTGTTTGGGCCTATTTGGCCTGGCGGCGTATGTAGCCGAGCAACGTACCAAAGAGATTGGTATCCGCAAGGTATTGGGAGCATCTGTTGCCAATGTATGGCTGCTACTGTCAGGTGATTTTATTTTGCTGGTAATTATCAGTTGCCTGATTGCATCACCCGTTGCATTTTACTTTTTGCGCGATTGGCTGCAAAAATACGACTACCGCATTACCATAGGGCCTGGCGTATTCCTGCTATCGGCATTAGTGGCCATAGTGATAACATTAATGACCATCAGTTTCCAGGCCATAAAGGCAGCGTTAACAAACCCGGTGAAAAGCCTGAGGTCAGAATAGTTATTAAGTCATTTGCTTCGCGTCATTAGGTCATTGATGCTTTAAAAATGACTTAATAACCAAATGACTCAATGACAAGACACTAATGAACAAGTGAACCAATGAACTAACATCATGATAAAAAACTATATTAAAATTGCCTGGAGAAATTTAAAGCGTAACAAGGCCTACGCTGCTATAAGTGTTATTGGTTTGGCACTGGGTATTGCCTGCGGTATACTGATATTTACATTAGTTACCTACCATTTAAGCTTCGACACTTTTCATAAGGATTCGGATAGGGTGTACCGCTTGTATACCGAATGGCACGATGATGGCATCGGAAAATCAAATGGCGTACCACAGCCCTTGGGGAAAACCTTCAGGAATGATTTTACCATAGGCGAGAAAACCGCAAGGGTAATCAATTTCACCGGCACCTTAATCACCATAACTCATGGCTCTGATGTTAAAAAGTTTCAGGAAGATGACGGTGTGGCTTTTGCCGAGCCTGAATACTTTGATATCTTAAACTTCCCATTAATAAAAGGCGATAAAAAAAAGCTGCTTATAGCTCCGGGCGAGGCCTTGGTAACCGAGAAAATTGCGCGTAAATATTTCGGCACAGCTGATGCCATTGGCAAAGTGTTCCGCCTGGATAATAAGGTAAACTTTACAATTACCGGTATCTTAAAAGATTTACCCAACAATACCGACCGCCGGCAACAGATTTATGTATCGTACGGCAATATGGACGAGTACACCGGCAACAAGCGTCGCGAAGACAACTGGGGCGGGGTTTACAGCGGCAGCGAGGTTTTTACCAGGCTTAAAAAGGGAGTTACACAGGCACAGGTAGATGCAACAACCGCACAAATTGTGAAAAAGCACTACACAGGCCGCGATTTAAAAGTTTGGTTTTTTAAACTACAGCCCCTTAATGATATGCACTTTAACCCGGAGTTGAACGGCTATGCCGATAAAAAATATTTATGGGCATTATTCTTTATCGGCCTGTTCCTGATTATTACCGCGAGTGTAAATTTTGTTAACCTGGCAACCGCCCAGGCACTTAACCGGGCAAAAGAGGTTGGCGTGCGTAAAGTTTTAGGCAGTATGCCCGGCCAGTTGTTTTGGCAGTTTATTGCCGAAACAGCTTTGATAACCGTATTTGCGGTATTGGTTGCCATTGGCTTATCGTACATCGCTTTGCCTGCCATTAACCACCTGTTCCAGTCGGAGATGGAATTCGATAAAGGCCAATTAGCTATTTTTATTGTGTTAATTGCTGTTGCAGTAGTGTTTTTATCAGGCTCGTATCCGGGTTTGGTGTTGGCACAGTTTCAGCCCATCCAGGCACTTAAAAGTAAACTTTCGCAAAAGGATATTGGCGGGTTTTCACTGCGCAGGGTGTTGGTGGTAACCCAGTTTGCCATTTCGCAGGTTTTAATTATTGGTACCATCATTATAGTATCACAGCTGCATTATTCGCAAACTGCCGACCTGGGCTTTAGCAAAGATGCCATTGTATTACTGCCGATCCCAAAAAATGACGATAAAGCCATTTTAAGCACCATGAAAAACCAGCTAAACCAGATCAAAGGTGTCGAAAAGGTGACTTATTGCTACAGGGCGCCCGCTTCGCAATCAAACAATAGTACCGGCGTTAACTTTAACCACCGGACCGAAGATGAACATTGGAGCATCAACGTTAAATCGGCAGATGAAAATTATATTTCAACCTTTGGATTAAAACTGGTTGCCGGCCGTAACTTTTTCCCTTCGGATACCACGCGTGAGTTTGTGGTGAATGAGATGGTGGCCAAAAAGCTAAATATGAAGCCGCAGGATTTGATAGGTAAAATGCTATCCATTAATGGTAAAGGTACTACCGCGCCGATAGTAGGTGTGGTGAAGGATTTTTACAACTATTCCTTCCACAGCGAAATTTCGCCTGTTTGTATTATGCCAAATTATCATGGCTACTCAACTGTGGCCATCAAAATGAATATGCGTAATGCCAAGGCAACTTTGGCCTCATTTGAGAAGGTATGGAACCAGGCCTTCCCCGAAGAATTTTACTCGTACCAGTTTTTGGATGATAGCATCAGGAAATTTTATGAACTGGATAATATCCTGTTAACGCTGATAGAAGCTTTTGCAGGCATCGCCATTGTTATTGGCTGCCTTGGGCTGTACGGTTTAGTTTCATTTATGGCTGTGCGCAAAACCAAAGAGATTGGTGTACGCAAAGTATTAGGAGCAAGCATAACATCGGTTTTATGGGTTTTTGGCAAGGAATTCACCATTTTATTGCTCATAGCCTTTGTAATAGCCTCGCCGCTGGCTTATTGGGCCATGCACAATTATTTAAAAGATTTTCAATACAAAATCGCCATCGGCCCCGAAATTTTTGTCGAATCCATACTATTTACATTTATAATAGCTGCGATAACAGTAAGCTACCGGTCGGTGCTGGCGGCGCTGGCCAACCCCGTAAAAAGTTTAAGAAGTGAATAATTTTGTTCATGGGTTCACTGGTTGAATGTTTTAGAGCTTGCATAGTGCCGGTAAGTCACCACTATATCGACAGGCAATAGCAAATGAATCGGTGAACTAATGAACCACCAGACAAGACCAATGAACTAATAAAATGATAAAAAACTATTTCAAAATCGCTTTGCGTAACCTGTGGAAGCATAAAGCATTTTCTATTATCAATATAACGGGCCTGTCCATAGGGATAACGGCCTGTTTTTTCATTTTTATGTATGTAGGCTTTGAGTTGAGCTACGATAATATGCATACCAGGGCCGATAGGATTTACCGGCTGGTTACGGATATTAAAACGCCGACCGAAACCATTAATACCGGCGTTACGGCATGGCCATTCGCGCCAAACATTAAAGCCGATTTTCCCGAAGTGGAATCATTTGTGCGGGTGAGCGGCGGTAGTTTTTTGGTAAAAAAAGGCAATGTTAAATTCCAGGAAGAGAAATCCATTTTCGCCGATTCAACATTTTTTAAAGTTTTTGATTTCAAACTGTTGAAGGGCGATCCCAAAACGGCATTGTCAGAGGTGGCTACTATCGTGTTTTCAGAGTCGGCTGCAAAAAAATATTTTGGTAACACCGATCCTGTAGGGCAAACTGTACTGCTAACCGGCGATGCCATCCCCGCCAAGGTAACAGGGGTTATGAAGGATATTCCCGAAAACTCACAAATAAAAGCGGATATGCTGATATCGATGGTGTCGCTTACCCAAAAGTTTAATAAAGGGCTGGATAACCAATGGGCAAATTTTGGGGCGTCGAGTTACCTGTTATTAAAACATGGCACCGACCCTAAAAGGTTGGAAGCCAAATTCGCGGCATTTTTAGAACGCCGCAATGGCGACGAAGAACGGAAAATGCACATGAGCTACAAGTTGTTCCTGGAGCCAATGAAAACGGTTTACCTGTATTCTAAACGCGGCGGCCAGGAATCGGGTAGTATCAACAACGTTTACATATTTACTATTGTGGCCGTTTTTATATTGCTGATAGCCTGTATCAATTTTGTGAATTTAACCACAGCGCGGTCTGTTGAGCGGGCCAAAGAGGTAGGCATCCGCAAAGTTGTCGGAGCCGAAAAGGGCCAGTTAGCCAGCCAGTTTATAGGCGAGTCGGTTGTGCTTTGCCTTATCGCTTTTGTGTTAACTATTATTTTGTCGGTATTGTTTCTGCCCTTGTTTAACCAGCTTGCAGGGAAAACTATCAGCGCCGGAATTTTTTCCAATTGGTATTACGTGCTGATTTTATTGGGTACATCGGTAGCCATCGGTCTTATTGCCGGCATTTATCCCGCGTTGGTTTTGTCGTCATTTATGCCGGTTTCGGTATTGAAAGGCCGGTTTGCCAGCAGCAGCAAGGGTAATGTATTGCGTAAAACACTGGTGATAGCGCAGTTTACCATTTCGATATTCCTTATTATAGGTACCATTATCGTTTACACCCAAATGAACTTTATGCAAAACCGGGATCTTGGTTTTAGTAAAGACCAGATGCTTATTTTGGATACCAATGGCGATCCGGCCGGGAACGCGCTTAAGGAAGCACTTACATCAATTCCGGGGGTAAAGTCAACCGCAATGTCGTCAAGTGTTCCGGGTGGGGGTAATCCTGGTGCTTATTCAGAGATTGAAAACAAAAAAGGCGATTTGCAAATAGCTAATCTCGACCTGTATTTTGTCGACTGGGATTATGTAAATCAATTTAAAATCAAGATGGTTGCAGGCAGGCCATTTTCCCGCGGGTTTGGCACAGATACGGCCCAAGCCATGTTATTGAACGAGGCTGCGGTTAAATTATTTGGCTATAGTTCACCGCAACAGGCTATCGGCAGGCGGTTTAAACAATGGGGCCGCGAGGGCAAAATAGTAGGGGTGATGAAGGATTTCCATTTCCGGTCGTTACAGGAAGTTATTAAGCCGTTAAGCATGCGAATTGAAATGAAGAACATCTCTTTAATTTCGGTAAAAATGTCGACCCAAAATACTGCGGCAACGCTGGCAGCCATTGAAAATAAATGGAAAATGTTAATCCCGAACAGGCCCTTCAGCTATTACTTTTTAGACGAGTTTTTTGACCGCCAGTACCGTGCAGAGCAGCGCTTTGGCAAACTGTTCCTCAACTTTGCGGTGCTGGCCATATTTATATCATGCCTTGGGTTATTGGGCCTGGCATCGTACAGTACGCTACAACGTACCCGCGAAATTGGTATCCGGAAGGTATTGGGCGCCACCGTGCCTGGCATTGTTAACATGCTATCCCGGGATTTTATTATACTGGTCATTATCTCTTTCTTCATCGCATCGCCCCTGGCGTATTGGTTTATGCACAGCTGGCTCAAAGATTTTGCCTACCGCATTGATATCAGCTGGTGGATCTTCGTTATTGCCGGCGTCCTGGCCTCTGTTATAGCACTTGGCACCATCAGCTTCCAGGCCATCCGCGCGGCGCTTAGCAACCCGGTTAAAAGTTTAAGAAGCGAGTAAGTATATAGGTGAACGGCAAAAGGCGAAAGGTAAAAGGTAGCTGCGTTAGCGGCATGTCCCAACGAATCAACCGGCGAAGCCCGGTTGATTCACCTTTCACCTTTCACCTTTCACCTTTCACCTTTCACCTTTCACCTTTCACCTTTCACCTTTCACCTTTCACCTT